>JBBQYD010000539.1:0-3873 GCA_038209025.1 Verrucomicrobiota bacterium
CACACTGCCATCCAGAAAGTCACCCAGGTCGCGCTTGGGGCCAGGGGAGCAGGCCCGCTGAATGGCCACCGCCACCGCCAGCTCCCCGACGGAAGGGCCGTTCTTGGCGCCAAGGTGGCCGCACGCCCGGTCGATATGCGCGATCAAATCCAATTGCTCAGCCACCCAGATCAAGGCCCCAACGTCGCCGAGAGCACGCGTGCCCACGGTGCGCGTGGCCCTCAAATCCGCAACCGGGGGCGGCTCCGCTGGTCCCAGCACGACTTGGCGTGCGACCGAGCGACCGCGGGCAGAATCCCAAACCGATTGGGCCGCGATCCTGTAGCGATGACCGTTGACCGCACGTTCAAATACATGCATGTTCTTTCATGTAGCATGGTCGTCGCTTCGCAGTCAAGCGTTATGGCGCGTTCGCGGGCCGCTTCAACTCCATTCCACAACAGTCGCCCTCAAAATTGCGAAGGTAGGGCTAGCCGTTCCGGAACGGGAAGCGGAACCGAACGACGGCAAGGTATTGGTTTCTTCCGCGCATCAGGACTACCCGGGCTCCCGGCTGCACGATGGCCAGACCGGCACGTTCTGGGTTTCGGATGGTTTTAAGCCAGGCACAGGCGCCTGGATCCGCGTGTCCTTTAAAGATGATCGGACGGTTAATGCCGTTACCGTGACTGGCCGGGCAGGACATGGACCAAAGGCTGTGGAGGTTTACACCGTTGAGCCCGATGGGACCAAGCGACGAATAGCGGACGGCAAACCCGGACGGACCGAATCCTGGCGCGCAGCCTGGGAGAAACCGCAACGGATTCGCCAGGTGGAGATCCGCATGCTGGACGCGTATGATTCCGTAACCGGCGATCCTCGCAATGTGCAGGTGTCGGAAATCTCCATCGAAGGTCCGGGATGGCGATGGCCGGCACGAACCAAAGACAGCCTCCCTAATTGGGAACAAAAAGCGCTTTATCGTCCGCTCGGGGCTTCCGCGCCCGACACCTCGGTTTTGCTTGCCACCGAGCCGGCAGCCGCCCCGGCAGCGGCGTTACAGATCACGAATGCCGTTGAAGTCTCGCAGTTCGTGGATGCCGCGGGAAAATTGACGTGGACAGCCCCGCCGGGTCGCTGGCGGATTTATCGGTTTTGCTACACGGTCGGCCCGCGCGCGCATGTTTCCACCTCCAGCCAGGGGTGGACAGGCCTGGCACTTGACCCGATGGATCCCGAGGCTTTCCAGCGCTACTGGGATGCCGTGGTGGAGCCGTTGATGCGGGCGGCAAAAGCGGTGGGTGGCAGCGCGCTGAAGTATCTTCATACCGACAGTTGGGAAATCGAACCTTATAACTGGACGGCGCGGTTCCCGGAAGCGTTTCGCGCGCGTTGTGGTTACGATATGCGCGCGTGGTTTCCCGTTCTGGCCGGACGCGTGGTTGACAGCCAGGAGGCCAGCGAGCGGTTTCTGCATGATTTTCGCAAGACGGTGGCCGCGCTCACGGCGGAAAACTACTTCGGACAATTCCTGAAAAACGCGCACCGGCATGGCGTGCAGGTACGCGCGGAGTCCGGCGGACCGCATGCGGTGCCCATTGATGCGCAACATTGCCTGGGGATGATTGATGCGCCGATGTCGGAGTTTTGGGCTCAGTCCTGGCGCCATCGGCTGGGGGACGCCAATCGCTTCTTTGTGAAGCAGCCCGCGATGGCGGCCCACACCTATGGGCGGCGCATCGTGGCGGCGGAGGGCTTCACCACCATTGGTCCCCACTGGCAGGAGCGAGTGTGGGATAACCTCAAGCCCAGTTTCGACCAAGCCCTTTGCGAAGGGCTCAATCAACTCCTCTGGACACTGGTCACCTGCTCGCCGCCGGAAATGGGGATGCCCGGCCAGGAAATGTTTCCCGGCACACACTTTAACCCGAACAGCACGTGGTGGCAGCAGTCCGAGGGATTCCTGGCCTATATCAATCGTTGCCAATGGCTGCTGCGCCAGGGTCTCTTTGTAGCCGATGTGATCTACTACTACGGCGACCACGCCCCGAACTTTGCCCAGCTCAAAAGCTCCAATCCAGCGCGGTTGCCGCCAGGCTTCGATTACGATGTCGCCACCGAACACGTCGTTTTGGAACGTTTGTCGGCGAAGGCCGGGCGCCTGGTCCTGCCGGACGGCATGAGCTACGCCGCACTGGTTCTGGCGCCGCACCGGACTATCTCACTTCCCGTGCTGCGCAGGCTGCGGGCCCTGGCAGAAGCCGGCGGTATCGTTATTGGCGTGCGGCCGGAATCCAGCTCGGGCCTGGACGCCTGGCAAAAGGGCGATACGGAGGCCCAACAATTGATCGCTGCGCTGTGGGGAAAGACAGGCACCAAAGACGCTCTGGTCAAGTATTCCACAACCGCCGACTGGCTGCCTTTGGCAGGGACTCGTTCCACCACGTCCCAAACCACTACCGCCCGGTTGCCACCTGATTTTTCAGTCGTGTCCACAAACAGCTCCAGCCTGGATTACCTTCATCGTCGCGCTGGTGAGGCCGATATTTACTTCGTGGCGAATCGTGAGGGAAAGCCCGCGCGTGGGTCGGCGCGGTTCCGCGTGACCGGCAAAGCCCCCGAATTATGGGACCCGCGGGACGGCACGGTGCGGCGGTTGCCGCAATGGCGGGCACTTGGAGACGGGACGACTGAAGTGCCACTGGAATTCGAAGCGTTCGGAAGCTTGTTTGTGGTGTTTCGAGAAGCCGTTGCGCGAACCGATGATCACGCCGCGGCGAAGAGCCCCAGGAACTTCATGGCCTTGGCACAGAAGGTGGACATTTCCGGTCCCTGGCGAGTCACGTTCGACGCCGCCTGGTTTTATCCGGATGACGGCAGTGGTGGCGACCTGGTCTTTGCCACGCTCGGGGACTGGACCCAGCGACCCGAGGAGGCGGTCCGGCAGTTCAGTGGCGCCGCCACGTATCACACCCGCTTCGATGCGCCCGCAGCGTCACTGGGCAGCGGAAAGAATATGCATATTTCGCTGGGCGAGGTTCGTGAAATGGCACGGGTTCGGATCAATGGTTGCGACCTGGGGGTGGTCTGGTGTCCTCCGTGGCGGGCCGCAATTCCAAACGGAATCCTGACGGAGAAGGACAACCGGCTCGAGATCGAGGTGGTTAATTTCTGGCCAAACCGGTTGATCGGCGATGCAAAATTGCCAGTGGGACAGCGCCGCACCCGGACCAACATCGTCAAGTTTGACGAACCAAACGGAGACCCGCATTACACGACGCTCATGCCCTCAGGCCTGCTCGGTCCCGTAAGCCTGCAGGCAAGCGAGTGATGCGCTCGTCGCCGGGTTCACCCAGCACGTCCTCCTCAGCATCACTGCGCCACGCCCGGTAGCGCCGCCCTGTCCTCAGGGTGGCGTGGGAGGCTGACAAAGGGACTGTTCACCCTTCTTCCGCCGTCAGGATTCTTTCGGCTTTTCAAATGCGAGTAATCGGTTAGTAATAGTGCGTTGGATGTGCCGCAGGCTCCTGGTTGCGGCCATGGTCAGGCAGTTTTGGCAACGACGTTTTTCGCGGCGGGCGCAGAGGGACTATGAGTGGGCTGACGAAACCAAACAACGCGACGGCGGACAGGCTCTCGGGTGACGGATCCTGGCACACGGGCACCGCAAGGTCGGCCGGGCCGGCAAAGCAACCCGTGTCGGGGGACCTGCTGCTTCTGGGGCAATATCAGCATCTGACCCGCAAACACCTGAGCGGCATTTTCAAAAGACTGGTTGTTGACTACACTGGTCTGCATTTTCACATCGTCTGGACGCCGGCAGGGACGCACGGTTGGGACATCCGCAAATTGCCTACCGGCTGTTCCGTGTGCTGCCGGCTGGCCAGGACGAGC
>JBBQYD010000540.1:0-3871 GCA_038209025.1 Verrucomicrobiota bacterium
TGGCCGGGAAGGGAACCGGGGAGGGAGCCATCGCCAATTTGGAGAGTTCCCGAGGAGATGACGGTGCCGCCGGAGTAGGAGTTGGCGAGGCTGGAAAGGACGAGGGTGCCGGAGCCGCCCACGGCGAGGGCGCCGCTACCGGTGATGACACCGGGCAGGGTGGCGATGACGGATGAATTGAAGGCGAGGGTGCCACCGGCAATGGTGGTGGGTCCGGCATAAGCGGTGGGACCCTCCAGGGTGACGGTATTGGCACCGAGTTTGTTCACGCCCCCCAGCCCGCTGATCGGGTTGGGCAGGACGAGGTCATCGCTACGATGGAAGGCGAGAGTGCCATCGAGAGAGACGGGACCGGGCCCGACCATGCCGGTGGTGCCGCCGTTGCCGAGCTGGAGTTGGCCGGCGACGATGATGGTGCTGCCGGAGTAGTCACTGACGCCGGAATGGGAGAGGGTGAGGGTGCCCGAACCCTGTTTGGTGAGGCCGCCCGCACCGCTGAGTTTACCAGTGCCGCCGAGAGAGTAATCCCGGACGGTGTTATTGACGGTGACGCCCAAAGGGCTAAGGGTGGTGGTGAGGATGACGTCGGTGGTGCCGGCGGCGGAGTCGTCGAAGAGGACGCGGCGGCCGGCGCCGGCAGATTCAGTATATATCGCTCCGTTCTTCCAGTTTCCGGTGGCGTCGATGTCCCAGTTTCCATTGGGGACACCATTCCAGACGAGCTGATCGGCACTGATAACGACGTCGATGGTGAAGGGATAGGAGGAGGTGTTGTTGGTGAGGACGGCGGTGGTGCCGGCGGGGGCCTGAATGCTAAAACCGTCGAAGGCGGCCGAACCGCCGAGGACAGTATAGGCGATCAAGGGGTATTGGCCCGGGGCCGGGTTGGCGTCGTTGATTTTCAGTTTGGTTGAACCGGCGGCACCGTCCACGAGCAGGGCACCCACGGAGGCGGCGGCTTTGGTGTAGTCGCCGGAGGCGATCAATGTCAGCCCGAGGGTGGCGGTATCCAGGTACAGGGTGTCCACGACATTGGTGGGGGTGGGCAGGCCGATGCGGCCCGCGACGGTCAGGATGGCGTTGGAGACGGAGAGAGTGCTGGTGCCGCCGCCCTCCGCAATGTCGCCGCTCACAAGCATCGTAGCGCTGCTCAACAACAAGCTTCCCGTGGCAGTGCTGGCGCCCAACTGTTGCGCCAGGATCACTGAACCCGCAGTGACGCTGCCGCCACGCACGTCAAACACGCCAATCGAGGAGGAATATGTCGTTGCCGTCCCCAAAGCCACATTGCCGATGGAGAGGTTCTGGACCACCAGCGAGTTGCTGTTATGGCTGCCAATGAAGAAGGCTCCGTTGGCGATTCTGGCTGCAACGGAAACACCGGCACTGAAATAGCCAACGTAAAGATTAGTCACCACGGCGTCCAAGATGCCGGCGGAAAAGTCGTTCGTGCCGTTACTGGAAGAACCTTGTTGATTCCCTGCGTTATTCCAACCGAGATACCAGTTCCCCACACCGCTGACACCATCCTTGGCCCGGATCTTCACTACGGGGTTGTTCAGGCCCGTTTGAAAATCGATCAGGCTGCCATTTTGAAGCTTCCCGACGGTGATGGCATCGGCAAACAGATGGTTGGTGGAACCCAGGTGCAACTTGCCAGGATTTCCCCCGGCTCCGGAAGAGGCAATGCCCAGCGAAATCGCCGAAGCAACGATGCCGTTGGTTCCGGCCAGGTAAACTTCGCCTCCCTGACGTCGTTGGCCGTTACCGGCAACGCTAAAAGTACCCGCAGCATTGTTATAAGAGAACTCGTCCAATCCACGCATGTCCAGCAGCGTCCGGAGGTAGTAGCTTGCACTGGAATAGGACTGGTGACCGATGGCCACGTTCCCACCGGTAACGGCAACCTTCCCGCCGGGCCCGGTCACGGTGGCGGCAGTATATACGTCAGCGGTTGCTCCCTGGGCGCTACCAGCCCCGACAGCCAGACCATTGGTGATGGTCAGCGTCTGCCCGCTGGCCAACGTCGTGTTTTGATACGAGGTGTAGGCCCCAGGACTCGAATTCGTATAGCCCAGATAACCCACCGTCACGCTGGCGTCCACGGTGTTGACCGTGGTGGTGTCAGCTTGCGCGTCGGTGTTGCCGAAAATGACGGCGTTGGTTGCTTCAGGGATACCCCCGATCCAGTTCCCGGTGGTGGACCAGTTGCGGTCTCCGGCGGTCCAATTCCAGACCACCGTTACGGCCGGAGCAGAGAATCCCAGCAGCAGCGTGGCCGCCGTCAGGAGGGCTGCGGCTTTGCGAGGATAAAGAGTCTTGGAGAAGAACCTCGCCTTGAGGCAGGTTCCGATGTTGGAACTTAGGGGGTGATGCGATTTCATACGGCGGGATATCTGTGTGTGATTGATAGTTCTGTTTTAGGTCGTGGGTGAAAGGTCTCTTTCCGGATAAAGTGTCCCCTTGAACGATTACTTCTTGGCGGTTAGAAACTTGACGGCCGCCTCAGTGCGCCCGTGAACGTGCAGCTTTTCGTAAATCTGTTTCAGATGACAACTGACCGTCTCTACCGAGAGCGACAATTGCCCGGCAATCTCCTTGTTTGAGAAACCCTGTGCCAGGCAATCCAGGATTTCGGTCTCGCGCCGGGTTAAGTTCGATTCTTCCTTTGCCGGGCTCTCTCGAAACGACTCCGCAACCTTGCGCGCGATGGCGCTGGTCATGGGCGCGCCGCCCCGGCGTAGTTCGTTGATCGCCTCGACGATTTCCTTTTGCCCCGTGCGCTTAAGGATGTAACCGCTCGCACCCGCCTTCAGGGCCTGAAAGATACTGGTCTCATCCTCATAGACCGTCAGCATCAGCACCCGCAAGTCGGGCAACAACTCCTTCAGGCGCGCGGTACATTCGATTCCGGAGCGGTTCGGGAGATTTATGTCCATCAACACCAACACCGGTTTGAGCGCCGGCAGTTCTCGCAGAGCCTTCTCGGCCGAGCCGAAAGCACCCACGCAACGACACCCCTTCAAGCCGGAGACCAACTCTTCTAACCCGCCGCGAATGGTGGGGTTATCTTCGACAATGCCAATGGCCGTCATGGGCTGTGCAACATACACCGCCGGGTCGGCGGAAGCTCGCACCATTTCCGGCAGCGCATGGCTGGACGCATTTACAGGCACGCGACCAGTCTGCCAACCTGGTACGCTTCGGGTAGCCCCCTAATTGGGTGGTTTTTTGGGGCCGTCACTCGTGTGAAATTCAGCCACACGCTCTCGGTCAATGTGAGGTCTGGCCGGTGCGGAGTCGAGCCAATGCGACTCCCATTGCGCGTAACTGCCCCGATGCTCCCGCTGGCGCCGATAATCGCCGAGATGCGGAAGCCATTTGTCGGTTGCAGAACCATGGTCCACGTGTCTGCTCGCGCGGACAGCGTTGATGCCAGGCAGGCGGCGACAGCCGCGAATTTCAGCAGAAAGTTTCGCATGGTTGGAACAAAAAGGGCCGGGAAGTGAAGCTCCCCGGCCCGGTTGCACATCAGTAATGCTTCAGCCGGTCACGGATAAACCAGCCGGTAGAACACGTTGGTCACTTCTGGATCAATCGGGAGTCCAATATTGGTAACTGTGGTCGAACCCGGGAAGTTGAACCAGTTGGTCGGGCTGGCCACATCGACCGCATTGGTCTGCAAGATCAAGCCCATTTCCGCCCAGGAGAGTGCCAGAGAACCACCCGTCGCCACGGCGGTCAGACTAGCCCTGGGCGACTGCGGCGGCGCGGTGGTGATGTTGACGTCGATCGTCTGGCTGGCGGTGTTGTTAACCAGCGATGCCGTCACGCCCGGAGGTGGCACAAAAGCGGTGATCGCCCCGTAACC
>JBBQYD010000541.1:0-3870 GCA_038209025.1 Verrucomicrobiota bacterium
CGAGAACCTGCGTCGCCCAAATCACGGGGACGTGGGCCGCCTCGCAAATCCAAAGGATGTCTTCCTGCAATTCGGAGAGCCGTTCCCAGCCCGCTTCAACCGCCAGGTCGCCCCGGGCCACCATCACGCCCAGGGGGGAGCACTGCATGCCGGCCAGCAGAATGCGGGGGAGCTGGCGCAGGGCCAGCCGGGTCTCAATCTTCAGCACCACCGCCATGTCGGGACGGCCCCGCTCCGCCAGGTGCTTGCGGAGCAGCAACACATCTTCGGGCCGATGGACAAACGACAAACTCACAATGTCCGCGTATTTCACGGCAAATTGGAGACTGGCGAGGTCCTCGACACTCAGGGCTGGAACCGACAGGTCCGTGTCGGGCAGGTTGATGCCTTTCTCCGGCCGGAGCTTCGAACCTTGCGGGGCGGCGCGCTGGATGATGACGCGGAGGCGATCCGGATGCGTGGCGCGAATCACTCCCTCGATTTTGCCATCATCAAAGAGGATTCGATGTCCGACCCGGGCATCGCGGAACACGGCGTCGAGCGTGCAAGGAATCTGAGCTGGCACGGCCGGTCGCCTCTTGGTGGCGGCACGAGCGCTGCGACCCGTCTCCGTGCCGGCGGTGACCCACAAGGTATCTCCCACGCGCAGCAGGATGGGCCGAGGTTGGGCCGGCAGCTCGCCAATGCGCGAGGTGCTCAACACCACGCCGTCGCGCATCAACTCGACCGGGGTGTTCGCCTCGACCCAGGTGGAGTCCAGGCACTCGCTCCGCAACACGCCATCCGCCTCCCGGGCGGTGACGCGCAACAACCGCCGCCGCTGCCGGCTGTCTTGAAATCGGAACTCGTCGTCCACTCGCGCCCGATCCACCAAATCGCCGGTAATGGGCAGGACGGCATCCAACTTCTCCCGTATCGGCAGGACGGCCCCCGGGCGGTGCAGCAGGATTTGAGCGGGCGCGATGGGCCAGCGGTGATCATCCCTTTCCGGCTGGAAACTTACGAGGGGCGCTCCCAATTCCACTGCGCCGGTGCGGAGCTTCGGACCGGCCAGGTCCATCATGATCCGGCAGCACCGGCCCAGTTCCTTCTCCGCGCGCCGGAGGTTCGCAATGATGCGCCGCCAGGTTTCCGGCCCGTCGTGGGCGCAATTGACGCGAGCCACGTTCATGCCTGCGGCCACCAACTCTCGCACTACGGCGTAATCCTGCGCCGCGGCGGCCGGCATCGTCACCATGATGCGCACCGAGCGGCCCGGAGAAGAAGACCGGCCAAAGAGCGAGGCCTTATTGCGACGCAACCTTGCGGCGCCGGCCTCCAGATGCATCGGCGCCTGCAACGCTTCGCTGCGGAGATCGGTCGCGCCGGCCAGGCGCGCGAGCACCCCCAATACCACCTCCAGGGCCGGCAAGACATGGGATTCGCAGCGTCCCAGGGACGACAACCCGCGCATGGAGAGCTCGCGCTGAACATCCCGCAATTCCTGCTGGCGGAGTCCGACGTAGTGCAGCAGGTTTCGCGCACCGGGCTGAAACGCCGGATGCACCTGTCGCAACGCCTCGGCGCAATGGTGCTCGAGCGCCAGGCAGCGTCGGTGGATGGCTTGAATGCGCCTCGCCAGTGCGCGGTTCGAGGCTTTGTCGAAAACAGGCGGGTGCGGGCGGTTTGGCCTGCGGGCAGTGGCGCGCGTGACTAAAGCACGCCGCCGTGCTGTCCGGTTCCTTGCCTGGGCGCTGCGTTTCATGAATCACTGTCCTTACTGGCAAAAATCCACTTCTGTAATTCGATCAATACCACCGCACCGATACCGGCCGCCAAGATGCGCAGCCACTCGTCCCAGCCGATGTGCGCGGTGCGAAAGATGGCGTTGAGAAAGGGTGCATGGGTCAACGTCACCTGCAGCAGCAACATGCCCAGGATGCCCAGCCACAGCCAGCCGTTGCGGAACAGGCCGACGGAAAACATGGAATGGTTCAAGGAACGACAGTTCAGGAGGTAGAATGCCTGAATGACCGCCACGGTGTTGAGCGCCACCGTGCGCGCGGCCTCGAGACTCGCGCCCCGGGCGAGTTCCCATTGGAACAAGCCGAAAGCGGCGACCAGAATGAGCACGCCCGCGAATGCCACTTGCGCCAGCATCCGGCGGGTGAGAATGGGCGCGGCGGGTGCGCGCGGCGGACGGTTCATGATGTCCCGTTCCTTCGGCTCCAGCGCGAGCAAGAGCCCGAGCACGCCGCCGGTGGTCATGTTGATCCAGAGCACCTGCAGGGGGAGGATGGGCAATGTGGTGCCCGCCAGCGCTGCGGCCAATATCACCAAGCCCTGGCCCAGGTTGCTCGGCAACGCCCAGGCGATGATTTTTGTCAGGTTGTCGAAGACGTTGCGCCCCTCCTCCACCGCGGCGCGGATGGAGGCGAAGTTGTCGTCGGTCAGCACCATGTCGGAGGCCTCCTTGGCCACCTCGGTGCCGGTGATGCCCATGGCCACCCCGATGTCGGCCTGCTTGAGCGCCGGGCCATCGTTGACTCCGTCGCCGGTCATGGCCACGACGTGGCCCCGGGCTTGCAGGGCCTCCACCAGCCGAAGCTTCTGTTCGGGCGAAACTCGGGCGAAAACGGACACGTTCTCGGCAGCGTCAATGAGCTGCTCGTCAGATAGCGCGGCCAGTTCCTTCCCCGACAATGCGGCGGGACGGTTCGAAGCTGCCGACTCCTTCACCAGACCCAACTGCCTTCCAATCGCCAACGCGGTCCCCGCATGATCGCCCGTGATCATCTTCACCTGGATGCCGGCGCGCTGGCACGCCGCCACGGCCTCGACCGCTTCCGGTCGGGGCGGATCAATCATCCCTTGCAAGCCGAGAAAAGTAAACTGGCGCGGCAGGCTGTGGGCACTGATGCGCCGGGTGTCCGATGGCATCTGGGCGCGGGCGAAAGCCAGCACGCGCAGACCGGACGCAGTGAGTTTACCGACCTGTTCCTGGATTCTTTCCCGGTCGAGCTGGATCGGTTGTCGGCGCGGATTGAACGCGGTCTGGCAGCGGTCGAGCACGACTTCCACGGCACCTTTCAGGTAAACCCACTTGCGGCCCGCCGGCGCGTCCTCGTGCAGCGTGGCCATGAACTGGTGCTGCGACTCGAACGGAATCACGTCCACCCGTGGCAGGCGATGCTTCACCGCCGCGTCCTCCAGGCCAGCTTTACTCGCGGCCACAATCAACGCCACCTCGGTCGGGTCGCCCTGGGCGTCCCAGCGGCCTTCCTTCAGCACCAGCGCGCTGTCGTTGCAGACCAGTCCGGCGAGCAGGCACTCGGACACGCCGGGCGCTTCGCCCGGCGTGAGCCGTTGACCGTCCAGCGTGATGTCGCCGAGCGGCTCATAGCCATTGCCACTCACTTGGAAGATGTCGTGGCCGACCACGACTTGCCGCACGGTCATCTGGTTCTGCGTGAGGGTGCCCGTTTTGTCCGAGCAGATCACCGTGGTGCTGCCCAGGGTCTCAACGGCGGGCAGCTTGCGGATGATGGCGCGGCGCCGGGCCATCCGCGAGACGCCGATGGCGAGTGTCACGGTCACGGCTGCGGGCAACCCCTCGGGAATCGCACCGACGGCCAGGGCAATGGCGGACGACAGGATCTCATCGAGGCTCTCGCCGCGCCAGAAGCCGACAACCATAACTAGCGCGGCGAGGCCGAGAATCAGGATCAGTAGTTTGTGGCCGAACACCTTGATCTTTCGTGTCAACGGTGTCTCCAGACTCCCCGCCGTGGAGATCATTTCCGAGATGCGCCCGATTTCCGTGTGATCGCCGGTGCCGGTGACGATGCCGCGTCCCTGGCCGTAGGTCACCAGGGTCGAGGCGTAAGCCAT
>JBBQYD010000542.1:0-3866 GCA_038209025.1 Verrucomicrobiota bacterium
CACGGTCAACCAGATGGTCGCCAAGGAAAGCGTGCGCGCCCGCATGGAAGACCGCGAGGTGGGCATCAGCTTCACCGAGTTCAGTTACATGCTGCTTCAGGCTTTTGATTTTTATGTGCTGTGCCGCGATCAGAATTGCGAGCTGCAGATCGGCGGGAGCGACCAGTGGGGCAACATCACCGCGGGCATCGACCTCACGCGCAAGAAATTGGGCCGGGCGGTCTATGGGCTGACGCTGCCGTTGATCACCAACGCCGACGGCACAAAATTCGGCAAGAGTCTTGGTGGCGCGATCTATCTCAACCCGCTAAAGACCGGCGTCTATAAGTTTTACCAGTTCTGGATTCGCACCGACGACCGGGACGTGATCCGCTATCTGAAGTATTTCACCTTCCTGGGCCGGGAGGAGATTGAGGACCTGGAGAGGCGGCACGCGGAGAACCCCGGCGCGCGCGTGGCCCATAAGGCGCTGGCGAAAGCCACCACCGACCTCATTCACGGGCCCGCCGCCACCACGGAAGCGCTGCGGGCCAGCGAGATTCTGTTTGGCGGCGATGTGGCGGGCGTCTCCGAGAGCACGTTCGCGGAGATATTGGGGGAGGTGCCGACCAAGGAAATAGCGGCGGCCGACCTCGGGGGCGCGGGCAAACCGCTCATCGAACTGCTCGTTCACGCGGGTTTGTGCGCGTCCAAGGGGCAGGCGCGCAAGGACGTGGAGGGCGGCGGTGTCTATCTTAACAACGTCCGCGAAGCCAGTCCGCAACGCGCGGCGCAAACCTCCGATCTGCTGTTCGGCAAACACCTGCTGCTGCGCAAAGGCAAACGCAATTACGCCGTGCTGACCGCCCAATAACAGTGCTGCAGATTCACAACCTGAAGCTCGATTTCGTTTCGGGTGGCAACCGCTTCCGGGCGGTGGATGATGTGTCGCTGGAGCTGAAGGCGGGCGAGACGCTCTGCCTCGTGGGGGAAAGCGGCTGCGGCAAAAGCGCCACCGCCCTTTCGATTGCCCGGCTGCTGCCGTCTCCGCCGGCTGAATACGCCGGCGGCCAGATTCTGGTGGATGGGCGGGATGTCCTCAAAATGTCCGCCAAAGACCTGCGGCGCATCCGCGGGGGCGTGGTGAGCTATGTCTTTCAGGAGCCGGGCACGTCCTTGAACCCTGTCATGCGGGTGGGCCGGCAGATCAAAGAATCGCTCATGCTGCATCGGCCGGAAAAAGCCACTGACCAGGAGGTCATCCGGTTATTGAAGCTCGTCGGGATCCCCGGTCCGGAGCTGCGGTTCAGAGATTACCCGTTTCAACTTTCGGGCGGGATGCAGCAGCGCGTGATGATCGCCATGGCGCTGGCTTCCGAGCCCCGGTTGCT
The DNA here is from genome assembly GCA_038209025.1 of Verrucomicrobiota bacterium. GTDB lineage: Bacteria > Verrucomicrobiota > Verrucomicrobiia > Limisphaerales > UBA8199 > JBBQYD01. Next base: position 1,371 of record JBBQYD010000542.1, read on the forward strand.
GGTGGCGGATGAGCCGACCACCGCGCTGGATGTCACCATCCAGGCGCAGATACTGGACCTGCTGCTGGAATTGAAACGGCGGCTCGGCATGACCATCCTGCTGATCACCCACAACCTCGGCATCGTGGGCGGCATGGCCGATCGCGTGGCGGTCATGTATGCCGGGCAGGTGGTGGAAACCGGCCCCGCCAGAGACCTCCTCCGCGACCCGCTGCATCCTTACACCGCCGGGCTGATTAACTCCGTGCCGCGCCTGGGTTCCGGGAGCGAACGGCTCTCCGCCATTCCCGGCGCGGTCCCCATCCCGGGAAAATACCCGCCGGGTTGCCGGTTTTATCCGCGCTGTCCGAGGGCGCAGCCTCCCTGCGACGCCGGGATGCCCGGGTTGCGCGAAGTGGTTCCCGGCCGCTGGGTGCGATCCTTTTATGCCGGAACGTCCGTCCGGGTTGGCAGCCCGCAAAACCCATGAGCCTTCTGGAAGTCAGAAACCTTAAGGTCCACTTCCCGGTCAAGCCCGGTCTGTTCAGCGCCCCGCGCGCCTGGATCAAGGCGGTCGATGACGTGAGTTTTCAGTTGGAGGCAGGCACCACCCTTGGGCTCGTGGGCGAGAGTGGTTGCGGCAAAAGCACCCTCGGGCGGGCCATCCTGCGCCTGGTGCCGCCCACCGCCGGCAGCGTGCGGTATGCGGGGCGGGACATCCTGAGCCTGCGCGCCGCCGCGCTTAAGCAGTATCGGCGCAGCGTGCAGATGGTGTTTCAAGACCCCCAGGCCTCCCTGAACCCCCGGATGACCATCGCCCGGATTCTCGGCGAACCGCTGGCCATCCACCGACTGGCGGGCAGCGCCGCCGAACGGCGCGCCCGGGCCGCCGGCCTCCTGGAGGCTGTGGGACTTGATCCGGGCGCGCTGGACCGCTATCCCCACGAATTCAGCGGCGGCCAGCGCCAGCGCATTGTGATCGCCCGCGCCCTGGCTCTGGACCCCAGGTTGTTGGTGTGCGACGAACCGGTGAGCGCGCTGGATGTCTCCGTTCAGGCGCAAATCGTAAACCTGCTGCATGACCTGCAGCGGCAGCGTGGCATCGCGATGTTGTTCATTGCCCATGACCTCGCGGTGGTGGAACATGTCAGTCACCGCGTGATGGTCATGTATCTCGGGCGGTTGGTCGAAGCCGCCGAAGCCAAGGCCCTCGTCCGGTCGCCCCGCCATCCTTACACCCAGGCATTGATCTCCGCGGTGCCGGACCTCGACCCGGCTTCAAAACGCCGCCGCATCGTGCTCCCCGGGGATGTGCCGTCGCCGGCTCATCCGCCCTCCGGCTGTCCTTTTCATCCTCGTTGTCCGGTGGCTCAACCCGGGGTGTGTGACCGCGACCTGCCGGTCCTGGAAGAAGTTGCGCCCGGGCATTGGGTGGCGTGTCACTTTCCCCAGACCAAATGAACCCGCCGTTGTCGTGGCCACCGGAGCAAGAAAAAGAGACGGAGTAGGCCGCCCACCTCCGTCTCTTTACCACCGCCTATGCCCGTTCGCCGCCGGCGGCGGTTACCTGATGCCCGCCGTGCCTGGAGGCCGTGTTGTACTGGTACGAATGCCCGGGCGCGGGAGATTGGGCATATCATTGATCAGGATCAAACTGTGGCTTCCCCGGGCGTCAATCGCGGCCACGTTCCGCACCCCGGCGGGCACGTTGCACTGCCCGGCATCATTCAGGCCCCAGGCGACCACGGAGCCGTCGCGTTTCAGCGCCAGGCTGTGGTAATCCCCGGTGGCGATCGCCACCACGCCGTTCAAATCCGCCGGAACGCCGCCGCGAAGCCAGCCGTAGCTGCCCCAAAACACTACCGTGCCATCCGCCTTGAGGGCCAGGCTGTGGAAACCACCCGCGGCAATCGCGACCACGTTGTCCAAGCCCTCCGGCACATTGCACTGACCGCGGTTGTTGTAGCCCCAGGCCACCACCGGGCCGTCCGCGCGCAGCGCCAGGCTGTGATACATTCCCCCCGCCACCGCCACCACGCCGTCCAAACCCTCCGGGACGTCGCATTGCCCGTAAAGATTGAATCCCCAAGCCACCACGGTCCCGTCCCGTTTGAGCGCCAGGCTGTGCGCCGCGCCCGCCGCGACCCGCGCCACGCCGCGCAATCCCGCGGGCACATCGCTCTGGCGGTAGTCGCCATACTGGCCCGAGGATTCGCCCCAGGCCGCCACCGTGCCATCCCGCAGGAGGGCCACCGTATGGACGTTGCCAGCCGCCACCGCCACGGCCCGGCGGCGAACCGGCAACGGCACCTGGGATTGCCCGAACGAGTTATCGCCCCAGGCGGAGACCCCCGCCCCATTTTGAAGCATCACACTATGAAAACTGCCGGAGGCAATTCCGGCCACCGAACCCTGCCGCTGGCTGGGCGGGTCGGCCATCAGATCGAAACTCATGTCGCCCCACGCGACCAGCCGGCTGGCGGCTTCGGCGTTCACGCAAGCCGCGAGCACCCCCGC
>JBBQYD010000543.1:0-3852 GCA_038209025.1 Verrucomicrobiota bacterium
AATATCTGGATCGAAGGCACGCCGGTCATCAAGGACGAACTGCACGCCATTCGCCGGCGGGTGGGGATGCTGTTTCAGGACCCTGATGACCAGCTCATTTCGGCAACCGTGTTCGAAGATGTGGCGTTTGGTCCGCAGCAGTTCGGTGTGGCCGGCAGGGAGTTGGCTGAGCTCGTGGCGCACAGTCTTGGGCTGGTGGGTCTGGCGGGATTCGAGCAGCGGGAGGCCAGCCGCCTGAGTCATGGGGAGAAGCGCCGCGTGTGCCTCGCCGGGGTGCTGGCCTGCAAACCATCGGTGCTGGTGCTGGATGAGCCAACCAGCGATTTGGACCCGCGCACCCGGCGGGAGTTCAAGGCGCTGCTGCGCAGTCTCCCGGGGGCAAAACTCATTGCGACCCACGATTTGGAACTGGCGGTGGATCTGTGCTCCCGCGTCCTGGTGCTGGATGAAGGCAAGCTGGTTGCCGAGGGGGAAACCGTGTCGCTCTTGTCCAACGAAGCCCTGATGCTGGCCCATGGCTTGGAGAAGCCCCATGTGTTGAGCCATCGGCACCCCCATTGAGACGTGGCGTCTGTTGTGAGACCGGCGCGAATGGTGTTCCCCCTTCTGTTTGGCCAGACCATTCGGGAACGCACCATCTGAGAAGATAATAGAACAGGTGGTGATTCTCCCTCAGGCAGTGGGTAAGAGCGGCTGAGGCAATAGATAAGTTATAGTTGTTTGACTAAAGGGGCTTCCTCTCAGACAATAAGCGCCATGGATTTGGATGTCGTATGGCTGTCGCGCGTACAGTTTGCGCTGACCATCATGTTTCATTACCTGTTCCCGCCACTGACCATTGGGCTGGGAGGGTTGATCGTTTCCCTGGAGGCCCTTTACCTGCGCACGCAGGATGCGCAGTATGAAATGGCGGCCAAGTTTTGGACGAAGATTTTTGCCGTGAACTTTGCCATGGGGGTGGCCACGGGCCTGGTGATGGAATTCCAATTCGGCACCAACTGGGCAACCTACTCGCGGTTTGTGGGCGACATTTTTGGATCGGCGCTGGCCGCCGAGGGGATTTTCGCGTTTTTCCTCGAATCCGGCTTTCTGGCGGTGCTGGTGTTTGGGTGGGATAAAGTCTCCCCCAGGATCCATTTCTTTGCCGCCTGCATGGTGGCCTTGGGCGCGGTGTTCTCCTCGATTTGGATTGTGGTGGCGAATTCCTGGCAGCAAACGCCGGCGGGTTACCACCTGGAAACCACCAACGGCTGCACGCGCGCGGTGATCGACAACTTTTGGGAGATGGTGTTCAACCCGTCCAGCATGCACCGGCTGGCGCATGTGCTGATCGGTTGCTACATCCTGGCGGCGTTCTTTGTCATGAGCATCTCGGCGTATTACCTGTTAAGAAGACGGCATGTGGAGTTTGCGAAAAAGAGTTTCACCTCCGCCCTCGTGCTGGGCTTCGTCATGTCCATTGCGGCCCTGATCCAGGGCGATTTGCAGGCCAAGAAAGTGTCGGTCACGCAGCCGGCCAAACTTGCGGCCATGGAGGCACACTTCGAAACCGGAACGAACGGGGCGCCGTTGTTCCTGATGGGCGTGCCGGACGCGAGCGAACAGCGGGTGAAGTATGGCGTTGCGGTGCCCGGGATGCTGAGTTTCCTGGTGCATGGGAATTTTCATCAGCCGGTGAACGGGCTGGACAAGATTCCGCGGCAGGATTGGCCGCCGGTGGGGATGACCTTCTTGTCATTTCACCTCATGGTTGGATTGGGGATGTTCTTCATCGGCGCGACCGGCCTGGCGATGTATTACCGCTGGCGTGGCTCGCTGTTTGACAAGCGATGGCTGCTCTGGGTTTTCGTGGTATCCATTCCCCTGCCATACTTGGCAAACCAGACCGGTTGGGTGGCGGCGGAGGTGGGGCGCCAACCCTGGACCGTCTATGGCATGCTGCGCACCAGCGACAGTGTTTCCAAAGCGGTGGGCTCATCTCAGGCCCTGGGTTCGATCATCATGTTCATGGTCATTTACGCGCTGCTTTTTGCGGTGTTCCTTTATGTGCTTAACGACAAGATTCACCACGGGCCTGAGCCGGTGACGCCGGCGACGGGAACTTTTTCGAAATCGTTGGCGGATGTGGCGGGTTTGCGCGCCGGGACGGGTGGCGGCTCGCTGACATCTCCCGGGGACCACCCGCCGGCTGAGCCAAAAACTTGAACGCTGCTGTTATGGACTTGAATTTGTTTTGGTTTGTTTTGCTGGGCATCCTGCTGGCGGGCTACGCCATCCTGGATGGTTTCGATCTCGGGGTGGGCATTTTGCACCTCGCGGTGAAAAAAGACGAAGAGCGGCGGATTTTCATGAATTCCATCGGGCCGATCTGGGACGGCAATGAAGTTTGGCTGGTGACTTTTGGCGGTGCGATGTTCGCCGCCTTTCCGGAAGTGTATGCCACGGTTTTCTCCGGCTTTTATACGCCATTCATGGCGTTGCTGTTTGCGCTCATCTTCCGGGCCGTTTCGATGGAATTTCGCAGCAAACGGCCCTCCCTCGCATGGCGGACGTTTTGGGATGTGGCGTTTTTTGGCGGGAGCACCCTGGCGACGCTGCTCTACGGGATCGCGGTGGGCAATGCGATGCAGGGCATGCCCATCGGCGCGGACAAGGAATACCAGGGCACGACGCTGGACCTGGTGCGGCCTTACCCACTCCTGGTCGGCGTTTTTGCGGTGGCGACGTTCGCCATGCATGGCTCGCTGTACCTTTACCTTAAGACGGAGGGTGACTTGCAGAACCGCATCCATCGCTGGGTGTGGCGGACTTTTGGATTCTTCCTGGTACTGTTTCTCTTCACGACGATATACACGCTGGTGGAGGTGCCCCTGGCGACCCGGAATTTCGACCGGCATCCATGGGTGTGGCTGGTGGTGGCGCTGAATATTCTGGCAATCAGCAATATCCCGCGCGCGATTTACAAGAACCGCCCGGGGTTCGCTTTCCTATCGAGCTGCGCGACGATTGCGGCCTTGACGTTCTTCTTTGGGGTGGCCCTGTTCCCGGAGTTGGTGCATTCCTCCCTGGATCCGAAGTGGAGCCTGGATGCGTATAACGGAGCATCCTCGAAAAAGACCCTGGGTATCATGGCCATCATTGCATTCATGGGCATTCCCTTTGTGCTGGCCTACACGGCGGCGATCTTCTGGGTGTTCCGCGGCAAGGTGAAACTGGGGCATTTCAGTTATTGAGAGGTCCGCCGAGGCTTCGAGGTGCCTTGGTCAGGAAGTGATAGTGCGCACTCGGGCTTTCCTCGGGCCCGGTTCGTGAGCATACTGCCGGCATGGACAAGAATGTTACAGTGGCAGCTTTTATGAAAGCGCGTCCCGGTCAGGAAGCGGCGGTGCGCAAAGAACTGCTCTCGCTTATTGAACCCAGCCGGGGCGATGCGGGATGCATCAACTACGATCTGCACGAGGAGACCGGCGCTCCGGGCTCGTTCATGTTCCACGAGAATTGGACCCGCAAAGCTCTGCTTGACCAACACCTTGCGAAGCCTGACTTGCAGGCGGTGCTGGCCCGCGTTACCAAAATGCTGGCGGAACCTCCTCGCATCACGCTGTGGGAGAAGATCGGTTAAACGTTTCGTTTTTCCGGGCGGAACGCCGTGCTTCGGTGCGCTTCGGATGCCCGTTTGGCGAGCGAGCCCTTTCAACCAATGGTGGAAACCCAGAATCGTAGCCGCAGGCTGTGGAAGAAACGGGAGTTTACCGTGCCCACGTGGCGTGGATGGCTCCTGATGCTCGTGGTGGCAATTCCGTTGCTCGTGGGGGGATGCCGCGAGCTTCACCCGTTCCTGGCGGTTACCGA
>JBBQYD010000544.1:0-3851 GCA_038209025.1 Verrucomicrobiota bacterium
ATTGATGAGCATCGCCTTGGGTCCGGAATGGGCCACCTGCGGCCATGACCAATCTTGGCCGTCGCGCACTCCCCAATAATTCAGGGTTTTGCGCGCCAGCAACTCCACAAATCGGTCGGGTATCTGGCCCCCGCTGTTGAATCGCTCATCAATGATCAGCCCTGGTTTAGGAAATTGAGCGCGGAATTGGCGCACCAGTTCAGATTGTCCGCCACGTCCGGTATCCGGCACATACACGTAACCAATTTGTCCCTTGGAAGCCGCGTCCACCCGCTTCCGGTTGTCTTCGATCCAGGCCAGGTGACGCAACCTCGCCTCGCTGGACAGGGTCTGGACCAGCACTTCACGCGCGCCCTCGAGCTTTGGTTCACTGTTGACGGTCAGAAACACAGGTTTTTCGGCCAATCCCTGGAAAGCGGCCGCCGGTTCCTGCCCCGGGTCCAGGGGCAGACTATTCACGGCCAGCAGGTACTCCCCTTCCTTGATATCCACCCCCGGTTGGGCAAGCGGCGAACGATCGGTGACATCCCAGTCCGCCGCCTTCAGAATTCGTTTGAGGCGGTAACAGTTGTTGGTCAGCTCAAAATCCGCCCCCAGGTAGCCCACACCTCTTTGCGGCTCGGCTTCCAGATCGCCGCCGCTGCGATAGGTGTGCGAGGAGCTAAGCTCCGCTATCAACTCGCCAATAATGTAGTTCACATCCCACCGCGTCACCGCGTCTTTCAGCAAGTCGCCATAACGCTCCCGCATTTGTTTCCAATCCACTCCATGCATGGCCGGGTCGTAGAAGAAATCCCGCTCCAACCGCCACGTTTCAACGAAAATCTGCCGCCATTCAGCGGCCGGGTTTATCACGGTCTCTATCCCGCTGATCGCGAGTTTCTTGTCAAACCGCTGGGTTTCTTTTGCCTCGATGATCGCGTAGTCCCCTTTTCGGCGAACCAACAGTTTGTCACCTTTCGGACCGAGGGAAGCCCAGTCCACATCGTCCAGGATCACTTTCTCCTCGCGCTTCTCCAGGTCAAAATAGAGCAATGCGCTCCGCTGATCCGAGGACCCCGCGTTGGCCAGCCGGCGGAAGATGAGTTTGCCAGAGGCCGCGCCCAGATCACCGTAGCGTCCGGAGCGGGGGGGCATCACTACAGCCCGGCTCTCGAAGCCCGCCAGGTCGATCTCCACGGCCTTCACCGCTTTGTCGGTCTTTTTCTCCTCAGATTTCTTGTCGCTCTTTTCAGGCAAAGACTTCTTGTCGGCGCCTTCCCCATCCTTGTCGCTTTGGCCTTTCTTGACCGCAACCTGCGGCTCATCCGGCTTGCGTTCGGAATCGTCGGGTTTCTTCTTCTCCTTGTCGGGCTCGGACTCCTCTTTTTTGTCCTTTTCCTTCTTGTCTCCCTCATCATCGTTGCGTGGAGCCAGGGGCGAGGCGACATCCCTGCGCAACGGGACCGACACAAGTTGAAACGAGTTGGGATAAATCCAGGTGTTATCCGAATCGCCGTACACCGGCGAAAACTCCCGCCCGGATCGGTAATAGAGATATTTGCCATCCGGATCGAACACCGGCAGGTCGTCATCGTAATAGCCGCTGGTCACCTGGTGTTGTTTGCCTTCCTTGAGGTCATAAAGAACAATCGCCGTGTGCAGGTTTTCCTGGTCCTGCGCAAACGCAATCCAACGGCTGTCCCGGGACCAACTCACCCGGAACGAATTCAACGCGTCGTGATACATCCAAAGCTGCCGGGCGATCTCCCGGGTCTCCTTCTTCTCCAAATCATGAAGCCGCAGGCGCATCGCCTGGTCGATAAAGACAATCTTCTTGCTGTCTGGAGACCACATCGGACGATAGCGATAGCCCGGACCGAGCTTGGTCAGGGATTGCTCGCTCCCCGAACCATCCGCGGCTCGCAAGGTCAGCTCGTATTCGCCGGATCTGTCGCTAAAGCAGGCGATCTGTTTGCCGTCGGGGGACCACGCGGGAAAGCGTTCGGCGACGCCGGAGGAGCGGGTCAGGTTGCGCGTCACGCCATGCTCGGCGGGCACGGTAAAAAGTTCACCCCGCGCCTCGAAGGCGACCCGCTTGGCTCCCGGAGACATATCAGGCTCCCGCACATAGCGCGAAACATCCGTCAGCCTTGCCTTCAAGGTCGCCTGATCCGTGGCCACCGTGATTTGTATTTCCTGGTACTTGTCGGTGGCCAGGTTCAACACGTAGAGCCTCCCGCCACATTCAAATATCATCTCGTCGGGGCCAATGCTGGGAAAATGCACATCGAGCTGTTCAAAGGTGGTTACCTGGCGAAACTGATTTTTGCGGGTGTCGTATGCCCAGATATTGAACCGCTTGTTCTTATCCCGATCCGAGAGGAAATACAGGGTCGATCCATGCCACATCGGCTGCGTATTCGCCGCCTCGTTGCCCGTCAGGTTGCGGGCTTGAAAATCCTTCAAGTTGAACAGCCAGATGGCCGGGTTCATTCCGCCGCGATAACGTTTCCAGGTGCGAAAGTCGATGGCCACCGGCACGTAGGCGAGCGTGCTCCCATCGTCGCTGATCATGCCAAATTCCCCGTACGGCACCGGTATTCTTTCCGGCAACCCGCCGTCCGCCGGGACGGTATAAAGATGGTTGAACCGGTCCTTCTCGCTGGTTCGCATGGTGGCAAACAGGATCGACTTCCCGTTTGGATGCCAATCCAGCACCCGGTCGGGTGCCCCGTGATAGGTCACACGCCGTGGCAGCCCGCCCGCCGTGGGCACCACGTATATATCGCTGTTCCCGTCGTAATTGCCGGTAAACGCAATTTCCGCCCCGCCCGGGGAGAACCGCGGGAAAGTTTCTTCTCCCCGTGGCGAACTGAGCCGGTAAGCGGCGCCCCCGGCCTTCGGCGCAACCCAAATGTCCCCCGCATAAACAAAGCAGATCTGGGTTTTGGAAATATCCGGATACCGCAGCATGCGCGCGTCCAGTCCCCCGGGCGTATTCGTTGCACTGATCCCCGCCAACGGCATCACGAGCATACCCGCGAAAACAAAGGCTATTACTGATTTCATTAGAATGACTACCTTCATGCTAAGAATTGGCTTCCGCAGTGAAAGCCTATTCTTCAATGGCTTCCCAACCTGCGTAAGTGAAAGTAGGAGGAGGAAGGAAAGTGCAAATCCTGAGAACTGAGTTTGCACTCGGCTTTGACCGTTTTTTGGCAAAAACGGGCCTTAATCAGCTTGTATATCATATTATTAACGTTATAGCCGCAGAGGTTTGGCAGCCGATGATAAGGGTGCCGCAGCCTCTTTATAGAATAGAATTGTGACGACACGGCTGGGTTGGCATCATGTTGCCTGTTGAGTTCAATCGCGAACTCCAGTTGCATGAGGTCGTCCATATCCATTCGTGAAATGATCGTTGAGGACATTCCTGCCATCGTGGCATTAGGGAATGCGGTCTTCAGCGCCGAGAAATCGCCTACGCTCTATCGAGCATGGGAGGAAGCCGAGGTCTTACGCGTTTACACCGCCTATAAGAACACGTGCATGGTGGCGGATAAGCATGGGGAAGTGGTCGGTTTCGCCTTAGGCACTGTGCTGGATAAACCCGGCAGCTCCTGGCGCTATGGATGGCTGGAATGGCTGGGAGTAAACCCGGCCTACAAAAGACAGCGGACGGCCCGCCGACTTCTGAGGCAACTTCAGGAGCGGTTTGTGGAACTGGAAGTGCGGATCATGCTCGTGGATACGTACGAAGGCAATCGTGCCGCGTTAACCCTGTTCCGCAATTTCGGGTTTGAAAAAGAAATCAAACATGTTTACCTCTCGATGAATCTCGACTCCCATCCAAGGGCGCTCGAGCGTAA
>JBBQYD010000545.1:0-3849 GCA_038209025.1 Verrucomicrobiota bacterium
AAGCCTGATGGATGTCAGGAATCGGTCACCCCACCAATTACTGGGCATGCACCCTTTGGGTGACGGCTCGGGTGTCGTGGCGCGCGCTTTTGTCCCGGGGGCCGCCAAGGTCGAATTTCATCCCGTTCACGAACAGGACAAGCCGGTGATCAAACTCAAGCGCATCCCGCGTTCGGACCTTTTCGAAGGGGTCACCCGGGAGGCGAACCGCGTTTACGCGTATGACATTGTGGTGACTGACGGCGCGGGCCAGGTGCGTCGCACCCGGGATCCCTTTTCTTTCCTGCCCACGCTCGGCGAAGCGGACCTTTACCTCTTCGGCAAGGGTGATGAGCGCCGTTTGTACGAAAAACTCGGCTCGCAGCTCCGGGTCATCGACGGCGTCCCCGGAACCAGCTTCGCGGTTTGGGCGCCGAACGCCCAGCGCGTCAGTGTGGTGGGGAATTTCAACAACTGGGATGGGCGCCAGCATCCCATGCGTTCGTTGGGGGCCTCCGGGGTGTGGGAGATCTTCATCCCGGGCGTCGGCGAGGGGGCTCAGTATAAGTTTGAAGTTCGGGATGTTAACGCTCAGATCAGCCTCAAAACCGATCCGTTCGGGTTCTTCTTCGAAGTGCCGCCCAAGAGTGCGGCCATCGTCTGGAACACTTGCCGGTTCAACTGGACGGATGAGGCGTGGATGATGCGACGGCGGCAGCGCGATCCTCTGCGCGCGCCCATCAGCATTTATGAGGTTCACCTGGGCTCGTGGAGGAAGAAATCGCTGAACGAAAGCTTCAGCTATCGCGAGCTGGCCGGGCCATTGGTGGATTATGTTCGTCAGTTGGGCTTTACGCATGTCGAGTTTCTCCCGGTGGCCGAGCATGCCTATTACCCCTCCTGGGGCTACCAGGTCACCGGCTTTTACGCGCCCAGCAGCCGGTTCGGCTCACCGGATGACTTCCAGTACCTGATCAACGCCCTGCATGAGGCGGGCATCGGCGTTATTGTGGATTGGGTGCCCGCGCATTTCCCGCGTGACGCCTGGGCCCTGGCTCGTTTTGATGGGACAGCGCTTTACGAGCACGAGGACCCGCGCCGTGGCGCCCATCAGGATTGGGGGACCTTGATTTTCAACTTCGGCCGGCACGAGGTCAGCAACTTCCTAACCGCGAACGCCCTCTTTTGGTGCGACCGTTTTCACATCGATGGCTTGCGGGTGGATGCCGTGGCCTCGATGCTGTACCTCGACTACTCCCGCAAGGAAGGCCAGTGGCTGCCCAACCAGTTTGGCGGGCGTGAGAATCTTGAGGCCATTGATTTCCTGCGCAAGTTCAACCACCTCACGCATACGGAGCACCCCGGCGTCATGACCATCGCCGAGGAATCCACCGCCTGGCCGCTCGTCACCCGCCCGCCCTACCTGGGCGGATTGGGGTTCACCTTCAAGTGGAACATGGGTTGGATGCATGACACGCTGAACTACTTCGGACGCGATCCCATTTACCGCAAGCACCATCAGAATGATCTCACTTTCGCGATGCTATACCATCACAACGAGAATTTCATTCTCCCGCTCTCCCATGATGAGGTGGTGCATGGGAAATACTCCCTGCTGGGACGCATGCCTGGCGACGATTGGCGGCGCTTCGCAAACCTGCGAACCTTGCTGGCCTACCAATGGCTGTTTCCCGGCAAGAAGCTGCTCTTCATGGGGTGCGAGATTGGCCAGAGCGGTGAATGGAACGCCAACGGGCAGATCGATTGGTGGTTGCTGGAAGCCGGCCCCTATCACCTGGGCTTGCAGCGTTTCGTTGAGGACCTGAACCGCTTTTACCTCGCCAGCCCCGCCGCCTGGCAGGGCGACTACGACCACACCGGATTTTCCTGGCTCGACTGTTCTGATCACGAGAACAGCGTGCTTTCTTTCGTGCGGCGGAGCACAGACGGCCAGAACGAAATGGTGGTGATTCTGAATTTAACCCCGGTGCCCCGTTACCATTACCGGCTGGGTCTGCCCTGCCCGGGAAAATGGCTGGAGGTGGTGAACAGTGATGCCGGCGCGTATGGCGGAAGCAACGTGGGCAACATGGGGGCGGTGGTCGCCGAGCCGATCGCTTCCCATGGCCACCCTCAATCCGCTCCCTTCACGCTGCCTCCGCTGGGCGTCGTCGCTTTTGCTCCCGAGCCGGCGCGGGTTTGATCAACGTTTGCCGCCTCGGCGCGCCGGACAGGGCGGAGCGCTGGCCCCCCGGCCGCCCAGGGGGGGGATTCGCGCGCTCCCCGGGTGAGACCCCGTGGTGAGCGTTGCAGGCCGTCGGCTTAGAACTGCCCCACGCCCCAGCCCTCACGGTATTTGCGGCTCAGCAGTTTGTTGGCTTCCGGCGCATTGGTGAATTTCATTTGGCGGTGGTTCCACTCCAGGGTCTTATCCGGCACTCGCACCGCCACCGTGCCGAGCAGGATGGCCTCGGTCATGGGACCGGTTTGGGCAAAGTGCGACTCGGTTTTTTCGCCGCCCAGGCAGGCATTGACAAAGTGCTGGTAGTGATCCCGGGGGGGCAGGTCCGGCTTTTTGATGGCTTTGAATTTTTCCTCGGGAAACAGTTGGGTGGGGTAGCCCAGAGTGATCAGCATCGCGCCTTCCGTGCCGATGAGCATCGCCGATTCGGGCGGGTAATCCTTAAGGTCAGTCGAGTGTAGTTTGCGGATTTCTTCCGGGGGAAAAAACTCTCCATCAAACCATTCCAGCACCAGTTCGTTGCCCTCAATGAACTCATTCCCGGGGAAGGTCCACGTGATATGATCGCCCTGTGGCCAGGTGTCGCCCCGGCGCTCGCGCGAGCCTTTCCAGGAGGCCTGCACCTCGGCGGTGACCGTTCTGGCTGGCTGCATCCGCAGGCCTTTCCAGACGGCGTCGAAAATATGGCAGCCGATGTCCCCCGACCAGCCGGTGCCAAAATCCTGCCACGCACGCCATTTCGTCGGATGGTAAATATCAGGCGCGAAAGGGCGCGTCGGGGCCGTGCCGAGCCACAAATCCCAGTTCAGATTCGTGGGGGGGGGCTGCGGCTGTGTTGGGCGTGGGCCGGGAAGCCGGTAAGTCTCCACGGCCCCCGGCCGGTTTGAGCATAGATACGCATGGCGCACTTTCCCGATCACTCCTTGCCGCAGCCAGGCGACGGCTGTGCGGTCATGAATGCCGCTGGCCATCTGGGTGCCAAGTTGGGTGATCACCCCGGCGTTGACCGCAGCCCGGGTCAGCGCCCGCACTTCAGCCACGTCATGGCACATAGGCTTTTGACAATAAACGTGCTTGCCGCGCTGAATCGCGGAGTAAGCAATGGGAAAATGCATATGGTCGGGCACCGCGGCGTTGACGGAGTCGATCTGGTCCCCTTCCTTTTCCAGCAGCTCCCGCCAATCCGTGTAGGTGCGCGCGTCGGGGACCAATGCGGCCGCCTTCGCCAGGTGGCCGGCATCCACATCGCACAACGCGGTGACCTGCAGCCGCGGGTGATTTTTGAAATTGTTCAGGTCGCCCCAGCCCATGCCGCCGACGCCGATGCAGGCGTGGTTGAGCTTGCCATTGGCGGGAATGGGGCGGGCGCGGGCGGCCGGTTGCGGCGACCGGCAAGAAAGCGCGAGCGGCCCGGCCACACCGGCCAGCAGCGCGCTGCACAGGAATTGTCTGCGAGTCCACGAGGAAACGGGTGCTGGGTTCATTTTCCCAAGATTGCGCAGATTCATCGCGGATTTCAAGCACCTTGGCGCGGTTCACGCCGATTCTCCAAAAACATGATCAAAACGACGGCTGCCAGCTTAAAACTTTTATTGCCGCCAAACGGGCCTATGCTTTCCGCATGCGTT
>JBBQYD010000546.1:0-3833 GCA_038209025.1 Verrucomicrobiota bacterium
CCGGCTGGAAGTTCCTTCGCCAGGATGTCCCTGGCGCCGAGTTGGCGGGCTTTGACGATTCCTCATGGGGAGAGGTGAACGTGCCGCACACCTGGAATGACCAGGACGGGCAGAACGGCGGTTCAGATTACTATCGCGGACCAGGCTGGTATAGAAGGCTCTTCAACATCTCCGCCTCGCAGGCTGGCAGGCGGGTCTTCCTCAAATTCGACGGCGCAAACCTGGTCACTGAGGTTTGGCTCAATGGCGGCTATGCTGGCAAACACCAGGGCGGCTATGCCGCCTTTGCCATGGACGTGACCCCGCTGGCAAGGTTCGGGCAGGACAACCTCCTGGCGGTGCGGGTGAGCAATGCCGCAAACACTAATATTCCGCCGCTGTCAGCCGACTTCACGTTCTTCGGTGGCATTTATCGGGATGTGAATCTGATCATCACGGACCCGGTACAAATTACTCCGCTGGACCACGGCTCACCGGGAGTATACTTGCAAACCACCGCTGTAAGTTCGAACTCCGCCCAATTGCGGATCACCGCGGTGCTGTCAAATTCGACCGCGGTGCCGCAAGGGGTGACTGTGCGGGCATTCGTAGTGGATGCAGGCGCGCAAGTGCTGGCAGAGGTGGCGGGCGCCGTGGCCCTCGGGCCGGCCGCCATCTCGAATGTGGTCCTGTCCACCACAATAATGAATCCGCGGCTGTGGAATGGTTTGCCGGATCCTTACCTGCACCGCGTGCATGTGGAGGTCTGGCGTACCAACGCCCTTGCTGATTATCTCTCACAGCCGCTCGGATTTCGATACTTCAGCGTGGACCCGGCAACTGGTTTCTCCCTGAATGGTCAGCGGCTGCCTTTGCACGGAGTCAACCTGCACCAGGATTGGCAGGACCGCGGGTGGGCCTTGAGCAGCGGGCATCGCGAAACCAATTTCGCCCTGATACGGGAAATCGGGGCGAACACCATCCGTTTATCCCACTACCAGCATGCCGAGCACACTTACCAACTCGCCGACGAACAGGGGTTGGTGCTCTGGACCGAAATTCCGCTGGTCAACAAAATCACGGAGTCCCCGGAGTTTTACGAAAACGCCAAACAGCAGCTCCGGGAACTCATCCGGCAAAACTACAATCACCCCGCCGTGTTTTTCTGGGGGCTCTTCAACGAAATCACCCTGTCATCCGGCCCGAGCCCGACCAGCCTGGTAAGCCAGTTGGCGCAGCTCGCCAAACAGGAAGACCCCACCCGGCTCAGCACCGCCGCCTCGGCTGCCGGAGACAGCCACGCTTCCAACTGGGACTCAGACATCGTCTCCTTTAATAAATACTTTGGGTGGTATGGAGGTAATTTCAGCGGGTTCGGCCCCTGGGCGGATAATGTGCATGCGAACTACCCCGCCCGCTGTGTCGGGGTGAGCGAGTACGGCGCCGGGGCCAGCGTCTGGCACCACAGTGAAGACCCGGTTGCCCAACCCTCCCCAGGCGGACGCTTTCACCCGGAAGAGTGGCAAAACCGCTTTCACGAATCCCACTGGCTGCAGATCAAAAGCCGCCCTTTTCTCTGGGCGACGCATATATGGAATATGTTCGATTTCGGCGTGGATGGCCGGAGCGAAGGCGACACCCTCGGACGAAACGACAAAGGCCTGGCAACTTACGATCGCCGCATCAAGAAAGACGCCTTTTTCTGGTACAAAGCCAATTGGAATCCTGAACTCATGGTCTATATCACGGGTCACACCTTCACCAACCGCAAAGCCTCTCCGATCCAGGCCAAAGTGTATTCAAACTGCGGCGAAGTGGAACTATGGGTAAATGGAACATCCAGGGGAATCGTGGTACCGACCAACTGCATCGCGACCTGGCCTGTTTCACTTCAGCCGGGCAGCAACTTAGTCTCTGCCATCGGCCGCTCAGGAACTGTCACCGCCCAGGATGCTTTGATTTGGATGCTGCAGCAGGAACCCTTCCGCGGTTTCCCCCTCTGCATTCCCGGACGCATCCAGGCGGAAGAGTTTAACTCCGGGCCGCCGGAGGTGGCTTTCCATGATGCCGACTCGGCCAATACGGGCGGAGCTTATCGCACGAATGAAGCCGTGGATATCGAAGCCTGCCTGGACACCGGGCGTGGGTATGATCTCACCTCCGTGGCGCCTGGCGAATGGCTCAACTATGAAGTCACCGTGGCCTCCAGCGGATACTACGATTTGCTTTTGAGAATCGCCACCCCAGCCAGCTCCGCATCGGTCCAATTTCGCCTGGACGACCAAACGCTGATACCGGTTACGCCGCTGCCCTACACCGGTGGTTTGAATGCCTGGTCAACCTTCACGATCACGAACGTGCCCCTTGCCAAGGGTCCACACCGGCTGCGCCTGGAAACAGCCTCCGGAGGATTCAAGCTGAACTGGATGCATTTTCAATTTCGCCCCGCGCCCGGAGCAACGTCCTTTAAGGTGAATTTTCAGGCCGCTGCCACCGCCACCCCGGCAGGCTACCTAAGAGACACCGGCAGCGTTTTTACGGCTCAGAGCCCAACAGCTTACGGCTGGGATTCCGATGGCACCGCCCACGGCCGAGAACGCAACTCCACCAATTCGGCGGATAAACGTTATGATACCCTGATGCACCTGCAACGGAACGGGAGCAACATCACCTGGGAAATTGCCGCTCCGAATGCCCGCTACCTGGTTTACGCCGTAACCGGTGACCCCGACTACACTGACAGCACCCACGCGCTGCTTGCCGAAGGCGTCCCGGTGCTCCAGGGCGCTCCAACAACTGATTGTCGTTGGGTTGAAGGCGCAGCGGAAATCGAAGTGACAGACGGCCGGATGACCCTTTCTCCCGGCCCGTCCGGCAGCAACACCAAGGTCTGCTTCCTGGAGTTGGCGGAAACGCTGCCCGTCATCGCCCTCTCGCCCGCTTCGCTGGACGCCGGTGAATTTGGTGCCGCCACGAACCTCGCCTGCATCCTCGCCCGCACGGGTAACACCAACCAACCACTAACCGTCCGCTTATTCGTTTCGGGCAATGCCGTGCCCGGTCTGGATTTCCTGCCGCCGCCTGCTTCAATCACGCTCCCGGCCGGCGGCACCTCCCAAACCCTGCCAATCTCCATTCTGCCTGACGACCAGGCAGAAGGACCAGAGACGTTTTGGCTGGGTCTGACCAACTCGCCCACCTATTGGCTCGGTTCGACCGCAGCCGCCATGGTTACCATCTCGGACAAACCCTTGCACCAATGGCGGTTTTCCGTTTTTGGAACCAACTGCAACGTGGCTGCTTATGCGGGAGATTCGGCGGATCCGGATAACGACGGGCTGTCAAACGCACAAGAATATGTGCTGGGGACAAATCCAATGGTGGAGGAAACCAATTCGGCGTGGCAAATCCGCCTTGGAGAAGGCTATCTCGGTTTAACGACCACCCGCCGCCATGCCTGCCCCGATGCAACGTTGGGCGCGTGGGTGGCCCCTGCCCTGACAGGCCCCTGGACAGTTATTCCCGCTCAGGTTCTCGACACTCAGGATGGGGTCGATCGTGTCCTATTTGCTGATCCGCAGCCGATGACCAACTCGCCGAGCCGGTATTTGAAGCTGGGGTTCCTCCTGGAATGATCGAGGCAGTCGGAGCCGAGCCCGTGATTAGTCGTCCATGTACCAGAAGGAATGCGTGACAGATCCCGAGGAGTTCACATCCCAGAGTTTCTTGAAAGACACACGCTCCAGGTGGCCGTCCAACAGCGTGACGTTGGCACCATCGCTATGCACCGTGGGACGCCCGGAGTTAAATGGCGTATTGGGATAAGCAGCCATCGTATCGGGCTTCCCATCTCC
>JBBQYD010000547.1:0-3831 GCA_038209025.1 Verrucomicrobiota bacterium
GCGGAAGCCTTGCGCCCCGCGTGCGCGATCTGAATTCCCGGCACGGCTCCCTGGCTTTTCACAAATCTCGCGATGCGCCCCAGCGGTTCCAGATGCTTGTCCGCCCAGATGCCCGCATCGCCAGGCGTGATCCTTCCCTCGGGAGAGACCGCCGTGGCTTCCGCGATCACCAGGCCCGCCCCGCCGCAAGCGCGCGACCCGAGATGCACCAGGTGCCAATCATTCATCACGCCGTCTTCGCACGAATACTGGCACATGGGCGAAACCCCGATGCGATTACGCAAGCGGACAGACTTGATCTCCAGCAGCGAAAAAAGGTGCGGTTCCAGGTTTTCCATTCGCCAAATCTAGCTCACCTGGCCCAACCGGCAACGGAATTACTTTGGCGAAGAGACTCCGGAATATCCGATCCTCTTCGACGCTTACTGTCGCGGGTTGGCAGCCCATCTTGAGGCGAAAGGCTGGCTGGATGAGTCCTGCATCTACTGAAAGGAATATCGAAGGCATCCTGGTATGGGAAACAACCTATTGGAATAGCCCGGCCGCTTACCCGGATGCCAACCAGCCGCAGAATCCCGACACGGATCCAATGAGCTGGACTTCCGGATACAGCAACGTCATCAAATTGCGGCGGCCATTGAAGAGCTGCGATGAGAGTTGCGCGCTGGCGCGACAATAAGGGGACGCTCGCCGAGGCACCCGTTCCCCGAGTCCCTTGCCTGCCGGTGAGGCAAATGTGCTTTCTTTTTTCCATTTGCCGGTGTAACAGAGGGCATGAACTTCACCAAGATTGCTGTGAATATTTCTGTGGTTGCCGCGTTCCTGGGCATGGCCGGGGCGACGACAGCCGGGGAACCCGGCACGGGCCCCAGCTTCAAAGGCCCCATTGGTTTGCAGCTTTACAGCCTCCGCGACCAATTCAAGACGGATGTCCCGGGAACGCTGGATAAGGTGAAGAACTTTGGTTTCAAGTATGCCGAACTGGCGGGCACCTATGGCATGACTCCGGAGGTTTTTGGGCAGGAGTTGAAGAATCGCGGGATTGTTCCGGTTGCCGCGCACTTCGGTTTTGATCAGTATGAAAAGGATATCCAGGGGGTGATCAAAGAAGCCAAGGCGCTTAAACTCAAATATGCGGGCGTTGCCTGGATTCCACATCAGGGGGATTTCGACGAGAAGACCTGCCGGGCTGCCGCTGCGGTGTTCAACCGGGCGGGCGCTGAACTTAAACGGCACGGCATTCAGTTTTTCTACCATATCCACGGATACGAATTTCAACCCTACGGCCAGGGGACCCTTTTTGATCTCCTGATGGCCGAGACCGATCCCAAGTCGGTGGCTTACGAGATGGATATCTTCTGGGCCGTCTACCCGGGGCAGGACCCGGTGAAGCTGTTTCAAAAATACAGCAAGCGCTGGGCACTGGTTCACCTCAAGGACATGCGCAAGGGCACCGAAACCGGTTTGCTGACTGGCAAGAGCGATGTCCGCAACGATGTCGCGATGGGCCAGGGAACCATGGACATGCCCGCCATTCTCAAAGCCGCCCGGAAAGCGCGCGTGAAGTATTATTTCATCGAGGACGAATCACCCTCGGTGGAGCAGCAGATTCCTCAAAGCCTGCGCTATCTGGAAACGGTCAGGTTTTAGCGGGCGCAGGCTGGCCGGGGGCGCAGGCCCGCCTGGCAAGTACCAACATTTTTGTAACCATTCCGTCCGTTCGCGCGTAGTGTCAGTGATGCGCGGCATGATGCCAGCGCTTCACAGTTGACACTATGAAACCTGGAATGACTCGTTACCTATTGATATTCGGCAGCTTGCTTTGCGCAAGCCCCCTGATCTCCGCCCCCCTGAAACAGGGCCATGTGCCCGCCGATCCCTCGTTCGTGCTCCACCTGGACGTGGATAAAATCCGTCCCACAGCCGTGGGGCAGTTCCTGCTGAGTGAGATGGAAAAGCCGGAGGCGCAGAACAAATTCGCTGCTTTCCAGGCCATCTTCAATTTCGATCCCCGGCAGCAACTGCATGGCATCACCCTCTACAGCAAGACCATGGTGCCTGAGGATGGCGTCATGCTGCTATACGCCGATGTGGACCCCGCCCGGCTCGCGACGCTGGCCAAAGCCGCCCAGGATTATCAGAGCACACCTTATAAGCAGTATGTGATCCACAACTGGATCGAAGATAAAAAGCCGGCCAAGAACGGCGTGAAACCTCGGACCTACGCGGCCACTTTTGGCTCCCAGATGGTGGTTTTCGGCCAAAAGGAAACTTCTGTCTCCCAGGCGCTGGACGTCCTCGATGGCGCCGCCGCCGCGCTTAGCAGCACCTCTTTCTGGCCTTTCGGAACAGACTCTGCCAGCGGATTCCTCCAGGTGGTAGCTCGCAAGGTTACCCTGCCCGACTCCGATCCGAATGCCGCGATCTTCCGACTTGCCAAAATGATGCGGCTGCAGCTTGGGGAAGACCAGGGCCGGGTCGCCGGTTCGTTGGTCGTGGTGACCGGCAGCGAAGATGTGGCGTCGAACGTCGCGGGCATCGCCAAGGGCCTCGTGTCGCTTATGAAACTGCAAAAAAGCAAGCCGGAAGGCGTCAAGCTGGCCGAAGGCATAGCGTTCGACCAGCAGGCCGAGAATGTGGTCCTGAGTCTCTCGCTGCCGTCAGCCGACGTGGTTGAGATGATGAAGGCGGGCGCAGCCCGCAAGGCGGCCAAGAAGTAGGCGAAGAGCAACTAGATTGCCCAGTGGAAGCAGAGTGGGCCAACCTGAGTGATGGTGAGCTTGCCCGGGAAACCCGGGCAGGCTCACTGCGCGCATTTGAGGAATTGGTGTATCGGTACGAGCAACGTATCTTCAGGTTCGCCGCCCAGTCCTGTTATTGTGCGGCGGACGCTCGGGAGATCACCCAGGATACCTTTGTGAAAGCTTACCAGGCCCTGGATCAATTCGAAATCGAAAGGTCGTTCTGTGCCTGGCTCTTTGCCATCGCGCGACGACGCCAAATTGACTGGTTCCGCGCCGCCAAAGCGCATCCCGGCCAGGAGTTGGACGAGGCGGACCTGCCCGCAGGCGGCAGTCCAGCCGATTTCTTGGCCGCGCGCGAGGAAGGGGAACGCATTTGGGCGCTGGCCCGGCGCCGCCTGCCCCACGCTCAGTTCGAGGTCCTTTGGCTCAAGTACGTGGAGGATTTGGACATCGCCACCATCGCTGAAGCGGTCCACAAAAGCGTTCCCCATGTTAAGATACTGTTGTTCCGCGCCCGGCGGGTCATGGGCAAGGCACTGGTCGCGGAATCCGTTCGGGAGGAGAGTTTTTTGCCAAACCTGCCCGGCTCAACCGCCAAATCTCCGGGATTATCGTGAAAGACCCTATGAACTGGTTCAAAGAGTATAAAGTTTGGAAGGTCATTGATGCCGCCGGCAAACCGTCGGAATACGGAAACGCCAACTCTCCTGAGAAGGTCCGGGGTGGCACGCCCCGATGGGTGGATCAGGAACTGCGCGCTGCCAGGCCGCGGCTCCCGGGTCCCGACGATATGCACGCCAATATCATGCGCCGTGTGCGCGGGGTCCGGTCACGCGCTGGAACCGCGGTTCCAGCGGCCGTCGTGAGGCCAGCCTGGTTTGGCGGGCGGGCTATGGCCGCCGCTGCGCTGCTTTTGGTGGTGGGCATGGTGTTGATTAGCTGGAAGCAGAACCCGGGGAGTCCCGCGGTTCCGGTTGACAGGGCTCAAACCGCCCGCGCGACCACCGCAACACCCCCATCACTGGCGGGTCTGCAGTTCTCCCTTCTGGCGCCCTTGGAAGACGAGTTGCAGCGGGTCAATCAGGAC
>JBBQYD010000548.1:0-3802 GCA_038209025.1 Verrucomicrobiota bacterium
CGAGACTCAGGAATGCCAACCCCAGCAGACCGGCAGTCATGCCACCATCCGGAACGGAGGTAAGCCTGACGTTGTCAAGAATTGCCCCGATGTTGTCGCCACCCGCATTCTGGAAAACCAGGTTGATCGTCTGCGGCGCCACTAGGTTAAAAGCCAGCGTTTGGGTTGCCAAAGGCGCGCCCGAGAGAACGGAATACGAGGTGCTAATAACTCCCAGGTCCACAGACACATTCACCACGTTGTTATTATTGCGTTGGCTGCCGCCCAAATCGAAAGAGAAGGTGTAGCTGCCTGCGGCAAGCGAAATGGCTTTGCTCTTCATTTTCCCAGCCACCCCTGTGCTGCCATCAAGGTCGATGTAGAGGCCGTTTCCCGGGTAAAAGTCATAGTATCCATTGCCGATCAGGTCAACGGTGCCCGGTGAAACCGCCCAATTCCCTCCAAAACCTGTATAGTTCAAGGCCCCAACGCCCCCGTTGTAACCATTGAAGCTATCCGAGAATATCGTTGTCGCCTGAGCCTCCGCCGCCAGCATAAGTCCCGTCAGCAGGAGAGCCGCCTTCAAACTCGCATTTCGTTTCATACCCTGTGTTCTTTCTTGTTATTTCAGTTACCAGAATCCGTCGCTGGACCATGGATGAACCAAGCTGACTAAAGTCTTATTCAAGACTGTGCGTTTCACCAGTCAGGACATTACATACGCTGGTGTCGGGTCAAATCCCCAAGGCACTCCGTAGTGACCGCCCTGATCGTTGGAACTGGTTTTGGCCTGCTGGCCAGTGGTGCTGCCCCTCCAGGAAGCTATGATTTCGCGCATGGCGATGTGGAAGCTCAGCCCCAGGATTTGGACAAAGAAGTCGATGGCGTTGCCGGCCAGGTTGAGTTGGGGTATCCGGCCGGGCCAGCGCCGACAGCTTCCTTGGTTTGCCTCTGCCCCCACCCCAGTCCGGTTACCGCCAACTCCCCAGCGCCGAAACCGCGCGCATCACCAAGTAGCCCATCAGCGCCGAGGCGGGCAGCGTCATTACCCACGTCCACAGAATCTGCTCCACGAGTTCCCAGCGCAAGTTGTTGAACCGTCGCGCGGCCCCCACTCCCATGATTGCCGCCGAGACAACATGCGTCGTGGATACCGGCATCCCCATGATCGCCGTGCCAAGCAGCACGGCCCCGGAAGTCGTGTCTGCCGCTAAACCGCTCGGCGGTTGCAGGCGCGCCATTTTACGGCCCAATGTCCTGATGATTCTTCGGCCGCCGGCCGCCGTGCCACACGCCATGGTCAGCGCGCAGAGGACTTTTACCCAGACTGCAATCTGAAACTCGGGGGTGTGCAGAAACGAAAGCCATTTCGGCGCGTGGTCCAGCGCCCCGGCGCCCGTGCTGGCGAACAGGGCAAGCGCTATAATGCCCATCGTTTTTTGGGCATCGTTGCTCCCATGGCTGAAACCCATGAAGGCAGCGCTAAAGATTTGGAGCTTGCTGAACACAGCATTGATGGCGCTCGGGCGGAATCGCCGCAGCGCGAGGTAGAGCAGCGACATCCAGGTCAGCCCCAGCAGGAACCCAAGCAACGGCGAACTGAACATGGGGATAATCACCTTGTAGAGCAATCCACCCCAATGATACCAAGGCTGGCCTTCAATGGGAGCGGACCAGATAACCGCGCTGAAGTCGCCCGTCGTGGCCACCGCCGCCCCAACCAACCCGCCAATCAGCGCATGGCTGGAACTCGAAGGCAGACCGAAGCGCCAGGTGATGAGATTCCAAATGATGGCTCCCAGCAAACCGCTGATCAGGGATGTGTTCGTCACGAACTGCGCTTCCACCAGGCCTTTGCCCACGGTCGCCGCCACCGCCGTGCCGGCGAGCGCGCCGATCAGGTTGGTGATCGCGGCCAGGATAATCGCCTGTGTAGGGCTCAGCACCTTCGTGCCAACGACGGCTGCCACTGAGTTCGCCGTGTCATGGAACCCGTTCACGAACTCGAAAACCAACGCCGCCAGGATGACGATCAACAGGGCGGTCATCCCTCAACATGGTCTGAACGTGACGTCGCCTGAAGCTTCTCCACTCTTTTCCAAGAGCTTAAAACCCCCTCGCTCTTTGCCCGCCAGATTCTGAAGACAAAACATAGCTAAGTAGTTCTTGCACAACCCGAAAGAAAATGCAGCAACAAAATTGTGACCACTCCATTTCCAGCCGCTTGTGGGCGAGTCGGAATCGCACAGGAGATAGCAGAGTTCAGCATAAGGCACAAAAGTATCCAAACTGGCCACAAAACGCGGTGTGGACACCGTGTAATTAAAGTATATTTATAAAGAAGTTCACGGTCTTGGCGCAGCAGGCCGTGGGCTATGGGAACAAAGCTGAGAGCCTGTTTTAGAAGTACACTGACACTGAATATCACGTTAACGAAAAATTTTGCCCTCACCCCGTACGGCGATTACTTTGAAACAGGCTCCAAAAGACACAATGAAGCGTCATCCTTGCGCCCTGCTTTTGCCAGCGCGCACTGCATCCGATAGGCCGGTTATGCACAAAAGCCAGACCCACACCCCTCCCGGGATTAAAGCGTTCCTCGCTTTCACCCTGATCGAATTGCTCGTCGTCATCGCCATCATCGCCATCCTCGCCGCCATGCTCCTCCCCGCCCTCAGCAAGGCAAAGAAGGCGGCGGAACGGGCCAACTGCGTCTCGAATCTGAAGCAAATAGCCATGGCCGTTCACATGTACGCGGGGGACAACAGGGACGTGCTGCCGGGCCCGAACTGGAATGGTCAATACGTGAAATACCGGAGCGGAAACGACTACCAGTTGGTAAACTATATTTACCCGTATCTAGCGCTAAATCCTGGAACCAATTATCAACTCGCCAAGGTTTTTGCCTGCCCCAGCTTTATGAGCTTTGCCCAGAGCACCGCGCTGTCCTGGACCAACACGGTCTGTTACGTCACCGCCGAAAGGGTCAATGTGGGTGGGAAACTGGTGTATCCGCTTGGCTATCCTCTGGATTCGGCGGGGGTTCGCTGGGAGCCGATCAAACTGGCCACCATACCCTCGCCCTCAACGAACTGGATCATCAAGGACGCCGATAAGATGAACTGCCGCATCAACCCATGGTGGGTCAATTTACCCTTGGACCCGGTGCATGGAAAACTCCGCGTCCATTCCTTCTTTGATGGCTCAGTCAATTCCACGGTCGGTTTTCAATACGCGACCCGCCCGTGACATCGGCAGCCATCCGAGATTGATGCAAGTATGTGGAGAAACCCGTGCCCCTCACCGTTGCGGAAGGTCGAGCAAAGGTGGACGGGGTGTCCGCCACCAAGCGGGCGTGCCAATCCGGCCGGCACCGGCGCTCGTCCGCCATGTGCCCCCACATGGCGGATTTGTCAACCTAGCGATGCGGACCAAGTCATACCTCGAGTGGGACCCATCAAAGGAACAATTCATGAACAATCCGGAGGCAACCAAGCTCCTGCGCTGTCAGTATCGTGCCCCATACAAATTCCCAGGTGCTTAGGCTCAGCCGCCGCAAGCTGGCTGTTGAACTGTCGCGCTGCCCGGCACGGCCGGCGTTGATCCCCTGCCGTGTGCCCGTGAACACCCACCGAAACGCCTCCCACACGGCGCGAGACGTAATCGAATTCTTCGATTCCGCCCCCGAACCCGCGCCTTTATCCAAAGCGTCCCGCCAATGAAAATTCTTTTTGTTTTGGTCTTCTCCTTGGTCTCTGTCGCACACACGGCGAACCGACCTGCCCCATCCACGGCAGTCGCGGCAAAGTCTGCGGCCCGCACC
>JBBQYD010000549.1:0-3771 GCA_038209025.1 Verrucomicrobiota bacterium
GCGGCCTGGTCGATATCTTTTGGTGAGATCAGTGCGACGACCCGGCAGCCGAAATGCAGCAGCTCAGCAGCCACAGCCAGCCCCGGGAACAGATGTCCGCCGGTGCCCCCGCAGGCTATCGCTACCGTATTGGTGGGTCGCACAGTCATGAGAGCTGGGTTGGCGGCCTTTCCTGGTCCATCGTTTCACTGGCGATCGGCTGCGTCAGGCGCGCCTGTCGGGCAACGCTGAGCAGCAGTCCTACGCCGATCAGCATCATCAGCAAATTGGAGCCGCCATAGCTGATGAAAGGCAGCGGCAATCCCTTGTTCGGCAACGCGCTGGTAACCACCCCGATGTTGATGAACGCTTGCAGGCCGATCAGGAAAGAGATGCCAGTGGCCAGGAGCATCCCGAAGGTCTCCCTCGCGCGCGTGGCGATGATCAACCCGCACACAAAAATCAAAACATACGCCAGCACCACCAGCAGGGTGGCATTCACTCCCAGTTCCTCGCCAATGATGGAAAAGATGAAATCAGTGTGGTGCTCGGGAACGAACCCCAGCTTTTGCCGGCCGTTGCCCAGTCCCAGGCCAGACCACCCACCCGAGCCAAGGGCGAGCATTGCCTGGTAAGCCTGGTAACCGACTTCGTTCTTGTTTTCTCCCTGGTTAAGCCACGCCACCACCCGTTTGCTCCGAATCGGGTCGTGCCAAACCGAATACGCCAGGAAACATGTCCCGGCGAGGACCACCGGCACCACATAACGCCAGCGCACGCCCGCAATCAGCAGCATGGTGCCGCAGACCACCGCCAGCAGGATGGTCGTGCCCCTATCAGGCTCGACGAAGATTAGCCCCAGCACCACGCCGATCATGGCTCCGGGCAAAACCAGGCCGCGCCTGAACGTGCTCATGCAGCGGGGATGGGCATCGACGTACCAGGCCAGGGTCATGATGAGCGCCAGCTTGGCAAGTTCAGAAGGTTGAAAACGAGCGACGCCCAAATTGATCCAGCGTCGCGCACCGTTGATGCGCATGCAGATATCCGGTATGGGCACGAGCACCAGCGCCAACAGCAGGACGGAAAAGATCAGCATCGGGAGCGCAAATTTCTTCAACAATCGGTAATCCACCGCTGCCGCAACGCCGCAAGCCACCAAACCCAGCGCGCCCCACACCAGCTGCATAATCAGGTAGCGCGCCCCCACCTGGGCCATGCTGGAGCTGTAGAGCATCACCATTCCCAGAGACATCAGGGCTGCCACACAAAAAACCAGAGTTGTAGCCGCCAGCTTCATGTTGCCACGGGCCTTGCTTGCACATGGCCCCGGAGTACAGTTTGCCTGTTCTCCGGGGCTGGGACACTCAACCTCGCCGGCGCCTGGCCAGGGGCGGCAGGTTGCCGCCACAGCCTGAGCAGGTGCTGGCTGACGCCTTTCATTTCATTCAACAGACCATGCGCGCAATGACTTCGCTTTGCTCAAAGCCCAGGTTGCCTACTGGGTGGGCCCGGGAGTCGGCGCCATGGCGGGCAGGCTCGGCGGTGCCGGCGCCGCCGCTGGCGCGGGAGTTGGAGCGGCCTGCGCTTTCACCGGGATCTTCAATTTCTGGCCGACCTTGATGCGATCCGTTTTCAGATTGTTGGCGGAGCGGACGGCCTTGACTGTCACCCGATGCTGGCTGGCGATCTTCGAGAGCGTGTCGCCCGATTTGACGGTGTATGACTTGCTGGAAGCGCTTCCACTCGCCGCGGCAACCGGGGCGGGAGACGAAACCGGTGCATACTCAGCGCCCGGCGCCGGCGCCGCTGTCGGGGCGGGCACTTGAAGCTTCTGTCCAATCTGCAGTTTGGTGGGCACCACGTTCGGATTTGCGTCCGTAATGGCGCGCACCGAGACGCCAAACTTCTTGGCGATGGAACTAAACGAATCGCCGCGCGCGATCGAGTATTCGGTCGTCCCGGCGGGCGCTACAACCGCTGCAGTTCCTGGCAGACCTGGAGTCGGTATCATGGCAGCATTGGTTTCCGGCAGCGACATGGTGCCTGGAGGGTTCGTGTCAATGGGCCCCGGAACGTTGGTTTCGGGTGCGTAAGGTTCAAAACGCGGTTCCGCGTTGGTGGCCACATCCGGCACCACAGCAGGTTCGACTTCCTGCTCCTTCTTGCAGCCCGCCATCAGGAATGCGAGCAGACCTACGCAATGAATTGCGAGGACGAAGAAGACGACGATTTTTACCCGGGCGCGCCCGGTGTTTTTTTGCTCCGATAAGGAGTCTTGAGGACTGAGTGGATTTTGGTTGTTCATGTTTGGGCCCTGTGGCGTTATGGTTGAGTTCAATTTACATCCCGGTGGGCGTTGTCGCCCGCTAAAATTATTTGCTCTAAATCCTTCCCGCAGCGCTCTGTTGGCGCACTATTGTTGCTTATATTGGGGTGTGCTCTGCGCACACCGCTATCTGTTGATTTCCCCGCGCCCCTAAAGCTTTCCCTACGGTTGGTATAGTTTCGAAACTGGTCAATGTTCGAAAAAGCTGGTGAAAGCAAAACTACATCGCCGCAGGCAGCACTTTTGGCCGCTTGAGACACTGCTTCTAACAATGAATCAGCCGGCGTGCAAGGAGTAAAAGGACGTTCGTCGCGCTGCGCGTCTTCGGAGCGGGCACTGCTAAGGATCCTTGCGCCCGACGATACCCGTCGGCAACTGTTTAAACCATTGTTAATCAGGCTTTTGCCGCAGCATCTGATAATTAAGATTCGATCGGTATTTTGCATTTAGCGGATTTTCAAGGTGCTCAGCGCCAAAACTGCAAAAAGCACGCAGAGAATGTAGAAACGCATGACGACCTGGCTCTCATACCAGCCTTTTTTCTCAAAATGGTGATGCAACGGAGCCATCAAGAAAACCCTTCGCCCGGTGCCGTAGCGTCGGCGAGTAAAACGGAACCACCCCGTCTGGAGCATGGACGAGGAAGCTTCAATGACAAATATCCCGCCCGCGATGACCAGCACAAAAGGCTGGTGGATCAGAACCGCGATGATTCCCAGTGCGCCACCCAAAGCGAGGGAGCCGGTATCCCCCATGAACATTTGCGCCGGATGGCAGTTGTACCAGAGGAACCCCAGGCCCGCCCCGATGATTCCCGCGCAGAACACGGTCAGTTCGCCCGCGCCTGGCACATATGGTATCTGCAGGTAAGCGGCCGCCCGGGAATTACCCGCCACGTAGGTCAACACCAGAAAAACAAAAGAAACGATGACGGTGCAACCTATCGCCAGACCGTCCAATCCGTCCGTGAGGTTCACCGCGTTCGAACTTCCCACGATGGTCAGCATGGTAATCACCAGCCCGGCCCCGGCGGCCCCGGTCGCGATGGGGTGCTTGTAGAATGGCACCATGATCTCCGTGACCAATTTGTTGGTGGACGGCCTGCTCAGCAGGTACAGGCCGATGAACAGCGCCAGGAGGCCTTGCACCCAAAGTTTGATCTGTGATTTCGCGCCCCCGCCGCTCTGCTGAATGATCTTGGCATAGTCGTCGTAGAACCCCAGGCCCGTCAGCACCACGACCGACAACAAAGCCAGGAGCACCAGGGGATTGAGCTGCGCCCAGATGATGGTCGTCAGATTCAAGGCCATCACGATGAGAATGCCGCCCATGGTGGGCGTGCCCTTTTTGCTGAGCACGCGGGCTGCCAGGCCGCCGCCGGCCTCCGCTTTGTCCGTGTAATCCTGGCCAAACTTCAGGCGCTTGAGCCAGGCGATCACCAGCGGGCCGAGCCACAAACTGAG
>JBBQYD010000550.1:0-3762 GCA_038209025.1 Verrucomicrobiota bacterium
GCTCACGGAGATCACTGCCGGTGGGATTTCTGTCTGAAAATCCAGGCCGCTGCTCGTGCGGAGCAGCACCACTCTGGTGCCCGACCCTGGCCCGAGCAGAATCTGGGTGTTGGCCCCTGCCCCGCGCACCGCCATGGAATCGCCCCAGCGGAGATTGGGTTGGATGGTGCCGCCCGGATCGCCGGAGAAAACGGTCACCGGCGTGCTGCTCGCACTATCATTGGCCCACCGGTAAATGATCAACGGATACGTCGTGGGTGTGGGCGTCAGACCACCGGCGAAGACCGCGCCGTCATCCGCGACGCTGATGGAGTTCAAACTCAATGCGTTCACGCCCATACCCAGCGTGGAGCCGGGTATCGAGGCGGGAATCCCCGTGACGTTCAGGAAGTGCTTTTCTAAACCCGTGAGCGCATCCAGCACCGGGATACGTTCCACCGGCTCGCGGCTTACGAGCAGCAGGTTGGTGGTGACGGAGTTAAAGGCCATTGTCCGCTCGGTGTTGATGCTGCCAAGGTACGTGCGCTCACCCGGGCCCAGGGCCCATACGTTGGTTGCCTGATCGGTATTGGCGATCGCCGTCAATGCCACTACCGCATTGGAGCTGACGACCTGAGTCGTCGCATTTGTGACATACAAGCTGTAGTTGTTCGTGGCGCCGGTCATGCCTGCGGGCACCTTCCGCAGCGTCAGAATATTACTGTTCACGCCGCTGATCTGGGGCCCCTCAGCCAGGTCCGTGCCGTTCAGTCGCCATTGCATGGAAAACCGGCCGGTTCCCGATACACCGGCGGTGAAAGTGACGTCTGCCCCCTCAAACACAGTGCGATTCACCGGTTGGGCGGTGATTTTGATCGGCAACTCTGGCACCCCGGAGCAGATTTCCACGGTGTTCATAAAACCGCGATACTCCGGTGCCGCGGACCCCACGGATGCCAGATAGAGCGACTCGCCGTCCGCCAGGGTGACTGTCAGTGTCCCGAAATTGTCGCCTGGCGCGAATCCGTTGGTCAGGGCGGGCGCTGAATTCAAAATGGTGGTGCGGAGGGTCGCAGGTGACAAACTGAAGGTTGAAGCACTCGCCAGGTTTGCGGCATAAAAGCGTTGCGGCACCGGAGACGTCGTGCTGGTGTTGCGTCCGTGGAAGTAGAGGGTGTACGTGCCAGCCGACAGTCCGTCAACCCGCAGGCCAAGCGCCAGGTAAGCGGACACGCTGCCGGTGAATATCCCGTCCCGCACCGGGCTGGAACCGGCGTAAACACCCGTGTTGATGGACCCACCCAACGCGCTTACCGAAAGACCATTGTCGTTGAAATCAACCGTATCCACGCCCTCCGGGCTCCGGCCGAGATCGAGGGTCACGCCGGTCGCGGCGGAACCATCGCTGTAATAGAGCGTGTTGGTATCGCCGAAAATCTGGTTCCAGGTGATTTCGGTGGCGGGCACCGCTTGGATGGCGTGCGCGGGACTGTTGGTGGCGTACGCGGTGGCGGTCGCGGTGGCACCGAAATCCAGCAATAGCGACGCCGCGCGGGCGGTCAGACTGAAAACCAATAGCAGTCCAAGTGTGGCGGTCAAGGAAACGATTCTGGTGCGTGTCAGCTTTCTGCCATGGGTCTCCGGCGCTCTGGTGATGCGGGCCGGAGCAGTGACGGGTGCAGAATGGGGTTTTGTGTAGCGCATAATAGTTTTAGGTTGGCGATGTAGGTTCCGATACCGCACAGCCAAGGCCGGCGAATCCGCCCGGCTGACATCCATATTCGAAAGATGCCGTTGAGCCGGTTGGCGCGAATGGCCTTGGCCGCAACGGCATCCTGGAACGTCTGCTTGAGCCGTCATCGGTCGGGAAACTCATGCTGCAATTATGAGGTTTGGAGGCAAGACCGTCCATTACACGTTCGTGTAACAGGAATTGCGCCTTAATAAAAACTTGCTTCAGCCAAAAACTGATTTAACTTCCGCATCGCGATAGCGGCGGGGTAGCCAAGTGGTAAGGCGGGGCTCTGCAAAAGCCTTATGCGTCGGTTCGATTCCGACCCTCGCCTCGCTCCGCAACGTGCGGATCAGTAAGGAGTTACGCAGTTCGGAAGGGCCACTGTCAGTGAAATTGTCAGTAAACCGGTGAGTGCGAACACTACTCGCCAGAAATCGACAAAACTTCCCTGAAACTCGCCCACTACGGTCTAACGCGGTAGTGCCGGACTGCGTCACGATTCATGACATGAAAGGCCTAGTTATGAATCAGCGGTTTATTCTGTTCCGTCGCGCCGGCGTCTTCTACTCCGAAGACACCACCACCCACAAGCAAATGAGCCTCCGCACCAAGAACGAAGCGGAAGCCAGGACCCTCCTCAACGCCAAGAACGAATCGTTCCGGCAGCCCGTCCTCAACCTCCAGATCGCTCGCTCCTACCTGGCCGCGTCCGATCCTTCCATCGCCTCTCGCACCTGGCAGTTGCCCATGGACGAGATGACGTCCACCAAGCGCGGCCCCACCCGCGCCCGTCAGGAAACCGCCATGCGCGACAAGGCCTTCGACCTCATCCGCAACCAACCGATCCTCGAAACGCAAGCCGCGCACTTCCTCAAAGTGCTCGCCAAAGGCACCGTCACCACCAACGTTTACCTGCACCGCATCCACAACTTCGCCCTCGACATGGCCTGGCTGCCGTGGCCGGTCCTGCCCAAGAAGCGCTGGCCCCAAATCCACTTCAAGGAAAAGCGGGCGGTCACCGCGCTGGAACACCAGGCCATTGTGGCCGGCGAAGCCAATCCCGAGCGCCGGGCGTTCTATGAAATGTGCTGGCACCTGGGCGGCGCCCAGTCCGACGTGGCGCACCTCAGCGCCGAGGACATCGACTGGCCGGCCAAGGTGGTAAGCTTCTCCCGCAAGAAGACCGGCACGGCCTCGATCATCCGCTTTGGTGACGAGCTTGAACGCATCCTCCTCGCACTGCCTCGCACCGGCCCGCTCTTCCCCAAGCTGCAGCCCATGCGCGAGGCGCACCGGTCCACGGAGTTCCGGCGCGCCTGCCGCCGGCTCAAGATCGACGGCATCACCCTCCACAGCTATCGCTACGCGTGGGCTGAGAGGGCTCGCTCCTGCGGCTACCCCGAGCGCTACGCCCTGGAGGCCCTCGGCCACCAGTCCAAAGCGGTGCATCGCGCCTACGCGAAGAAAGCCCAGGTGGTGATCGCGACGCTCGAAGAGTACGAAAAGAGAGCGGCAGCCGCTTCCGCGATCGTGCCGCGCCCTCTAACCGCCGTTGCCTAACACACCGCTGCCAGGCCAGCCTCCGGAGATTAACCGTTCAGTGAGATAATCACTGGACGGCCTTTCCGTCGCAGGTTCTGCCGCTCCCGGCTGATACCGCCCATCCCAGGGCGGATGCTGGCGATGGTGGGACAAGCGTCTGGAAGACGGTAAACTGAACAAATGCGTCAAATTGGACTTTACAGCCGAAGCCTGGGGGAATATAGCTGGCCTTGATGAAACGAGAGGACGCATTAGCGGCAGGCAGCCGTTGGCCTATCTTGCGAAATGGCAAGATAGACAGGTCTCTCTACTCACTTGTTGAACGAAGCCGCTGAGAACACCTGTTACGCAACCCATACAATTAACACAGCCATCCCATAGGATTTTACGAAAAAGCTGGAACATTGCGTTTAACCCTGCCACACGGCAGGGGTGAAAACAAAAAACAACAACGTTCCAGCGGCCTCGAAAATGAATTTGCTGCGGCAGATTTGCAACTTCATTCC
>JBBQYD010000551.1:0-3755 GCA_038209025.1 Verrucomicrobiota bacterium
GACAGAATTCCGAGAAGGACAGCCAGCCAGGATGATTGAAGAGTGTGCATAAAAGTTAGCCGGGAGTCTGGAAAGCGAGGGTTTGGGGATCGCGCCGGCGTCCGGCGGTTTCGTCAAGTTGCTTTTGCTCCTGGCGCAGGAATTCCTGCTGGTGGGCGGTTCGCCGGCGTTGTTTGAGGTTGTCGAGCGCCTGCCGTTCCTGGGTGGCGTGGCGCAAATGAAGCCGGGATCGTTCGAGGCTGACCCGGGCGACTTCCGCCTGCGCGTGCCGTTTGCGGGCTTCGTCCTGGGCGACCGCGGACCAGGCGTTGAGCCGGGCGATGTCGGCGGCGGGGGCGCCGCGGGTGCAGGTGCTTTTGAGCATTTCCCAGGAGGACTGCAGGTCGTTCTCGGCCTGGCGGACAGACTGGAGGGATTGTTCGTGGGCTGCCAGGTCTGCGGCGCATCGCTGTTGGGCGTTTTGCTCCGCGCGCTCGCGCAAGGCCAGGACCGATTGGAGAGAGAAGCGAAAGGCTTTCATTCAGGTCAGGGTTTGCGAGGTGGCGCGGGATCCTGTTTGAGAGCCTGGCCGAGGAGTTGCCAGCTATCGGGGGTGGTGAAGCCCTGGTCCACCGCCTGTTTCAGGAACTGCCGCAGCGGTTCGTTAAGGCGAATGGCTTCATCAATTCCGGCGTTGCTGCCGGCGGGGTATGCGCCAATGTTGATGAGGTCCTGGTTCTGGCGGTAGATGGCCAGGTGCTCGCGGGCCCGCCCGGTGAGCGCGAGTTCATCGGCCGTGAGCAGGTCACGCGTGAGGCGGCTGACACTTTCCAGCACATCGATGGCGGGATACTGGTTGCGCGTGGCCAGTTCGCGCGACAAAACGATATGCCCATCCAGGATGGAGCGGACGGTGTCGGCGATGGGATCATTCATGTCGTCCGCTTCCACGAGCACGGTGAAGAGGCCGGTGATTGCGCCGCGCTCGCCGGTGCCGGCGCGCTCGAGCAATTGCGGCAAAAGGGAGAACACCGAAGGCGTGTAGCCGCGGGTGGCGGGTGGCTCGCCGACGGCCAGGCCAATCTCGCGCTGAGCCATGGCGAAGCGGGTGACTGAGTCCATCATCAACAGGACGTTCTGACCGGTGGAGCGGAAGTGCTCGGCGACGGCCATGGCCAGGAAAGCGCCCTTTAAACGCACGAGGGCCGGTTCATTCGAGGTGGCCACGACCACGATCGATTTGGCGCGGCCCTGGGCGTCGAGGTCCTTTTCGAGGAACTCGCGCACTTCGCGGCCGCGTTCGCCGATCAAGGCGATGACGTTGACATCCGCCTCCGCCTGGCTGGCCATCATGCCGAGCAGGGTGGACTTGCCCACGCCGCTGCCGGCGAAAATACCCAGGCGCTGCCCGCGCCCGCAGGGGGTGAAGGTGTCGAGCGCCTTGATGCCGGTCCGGAAACGCTGGCTGATGCGCTGGCGTTTGAGCGGGTGGGGCGGGGCGAGATTGAGATCCACTTTGGCGTCACCTTTGATGGGACCCAGCCCATCAAGGGGGCGGCCCAGGCCATCGATGACCCGGCCGCGGAGGGCGTGGCCCACCTCCACCTGGAGCGGTTCACCGGTGGCAATGACTTCGCTGCCGGCATGGATTCCCTGCATGCCGCCCAGGGGCATCAGGAGCAGGCGGTGATTGCGGAAGCCGACCACCTCGGCCAGGGTTGAGTGGCTGTCCCAGGCCGATTTGATGAGGCAAACTTCGCCTACGGCGGCCACCGGGCCTTCCGATTCGACGACCAGGCCGATGGATTTGACGACCCGGCCCCGGCGTTGGACCGCGGGTGTGGAGCGCACTTTGGCGGCCAGCGCTTGAAACGAGGAACGCAGGGGCTGGGCCGCGGGGTTATTCATGGTTGAGGGCCTGGCGAATGAGGTCCAGGCGGGTTTCGCGCCGGGCATCGATGACCCCGAGAGATGTATGCACCAGGCAGCCACCCCGACTGACCTCCGGGGAGGCATGGAACTGGGCTTGCGGGGCCCCGGCGGACGCAAACGAGGCCGGGGGATTCATGGCCTGCAAACGGGCGAGGTCATCCGGGTGCAGGAGAACTTTCACCTCGGTGGCCCCTTCAGCCTCCGCGAGGGCGGCCCGCACCGCGGCGGCGACCATCTCGTCGTTGATCGGCAGGTCGTTCACCAGCTTGCGGGCGGTTTCCAGGGCCAGCTCGATAAGGCCCGATTCGGCTTCGTGGACGGTCTTTTGCACCGCCTGGCCAAGCGCGGCGAGCACGCCTTGCTGCAAATCCAATAGTTCACCGCGCTGGCGGAGCAATTGCTCGTTCAAACGCCTTTCGCCCTCGACCAGGCCCCGCTGATACGCGGCGGCTTCCCGCGCGGCGGCTTCCTCCGCCCGTTCGGCGGAGCCGGGGCGCGACGCGATCCGGATATCGACCGGTGGCGGCGAAAAAGTGATCGGCTCAAGCAGTCGCATAAGCCGCTCCTTTCCGGGTCTCGCCCAGGTCGATATCACCTTCGCTTTCCAGTTTGCGGGCGCTCTCGATAATGCGGATCTGGGCGCTTTCTATGTCCCGCAGTTTGATGGGACCCATGAACGCGATTTCTTCGTTGACGGTCTCGGCGGCGCGTTTCGAGATGCAGCCCAGGAGGGCGGCCTTCAGCTTCTCGCTCGCGGTTTTGAGGGCGATGGCCAGGTCGCGCATGTCCACCTCGCGCAGGATGCGCTGCAGGATGGTCGAATCGAGGGTGACGAGGTCTTCGAAGGTGAACATTTTCTGGCGGATGGCAAGGCCCAGCTCGGCGTTGCGCTCCTCAATGGCGGTGAGCAGGGATTTCCCGGCATTCTTGTCCATCGCGTTGAGGACGTCGGCGGCGTTCTTAATGCCTCCCGTCTGGTTGAGCGCGCGGGTTTGGCTCACGCCCCGTTTGGTCACCAGCACTTCGACGACTTTTTCGACAACTTCAATGGGGGTGGGCGCCAGGGTGGCGATGCGCTCCAGGATGCGGTCGCGCAATTCGGCATGGAAAAAGGCGAGTGATTCAGCGGCCTTTTCCGGGCCCACGTAGCTGAGCACCAGGGCGACCGTCTGGGGCTGCTCGTGCCGGATGAGATTAAAAATCTGGCGGGCGTCCATGTCCACGATGCCTTGCATGGCGGCCACGGGAGTGCGGGTGGGGGCGATGCGGCCGATGATTTCGGAGGCTTTGAACAATCCCACGGCCTGCTCCAGGGCGGAGCGGGCGAACGGAATCCCGCCGGGCACGGAGGCGCCCGCCTGGAGCGCGACCGCGGAAAACTCCCGGAGCAGATCGCGCTGCAATTCCTGGCTGATCATGGGCATCTTGGCCATTTCCGTCGAGACCAGCTCCATCTCCTGGGGCTCAAGATTCCGGAAAATCTGGGAGGCGCTCTCGGTGCCGAGCAGCACCAGCAGGGCGGCCAGCTTCTGGAATTTGTTCAGGCTCAGGGCTTCCGCGGCGGGCGGCGTGGAATGACCGTTGGTGGGGGAGGCACTCATGGCTTGGAAGCGTCGGAAGAATGGGGGTCGCGTCCCAGCCAGTTACGAATGGCGTGGGTCACATTGCCGGGGTTTTCTTTGACCAGTTGGTTCAGGGTATCCACGGTGACAATCTCATGCGGCGGCTCCGAGAGCCATTCGCGGCCGCTGTGCCCGTTGCCGTTGCGCCCGTTGCCGTTGGTTCCCCCCGCATGGCCCAGGGGAACGCCCAGCGGGATATGTTCGAGGGGGGTGCGCTTAAGG
>JBBQYD010000552.1:0-3737 GCA_038209025.1 Verrucomicrobiota bacterium
TCCCCATCCGCCTCGCCCAGGTTTTCCACAATGGCTGAAAACGGCCCAACCGGTGTGGCTTTGGCGAGGAGGCTTCGGGCAACGGCCGACGCTTGCTTTTGCTGAAGAACCTTAAGCTGTTTCTCCAGATCCTTCTGCTGCGCGAGCATGGCCTCAACCTTCTTTTCCAACTCGCCCATAGGCGTGTTCACTTTCGCGGAAAGGGAGCGCAAGGTCTGCAACTGGTGGCTGGCATGGCTGTAGGCTTCCAGACCGGAAAC
Source organism: Verrucomicrobiota bacterium (assembly GCA_038209025.1). Classification (GTDB taxonomy): domain Bacteria; phylum Verrucomicrobiota; class Verrucomicrobiia; order Limisphaerales; family UBA8199; genus JBBQYD01. Next base: position 261 of record JBBQYD010000552.1, read on the forward strand.
GGCTTCGATTCGCCGAATGCCGGCCGCAATCGCGGACTCCCCGATGATCCGAAACAGCCCGATCTCCCCTGTAGCCCGGGTATGCGTGCCGCCGCAAAGCTCCATTGAGTAGCCGTCCAGGCCCGCGAGTTTGCCTCCGATTTGCACCACGCGCACGTGCTCCCCATATTTATCGCCGAAGAACTGCATCACCTCCTCGCGCTCTTTCACGCGGTCGTACTTCACTTCGGTCCACGACACCGGCGCATTCTCAAGGATGCGCTCGTTGACCAACCGCTCGATATCGGCGATCTGCTGAGGATTCAAAGGCGCGCTGCTGAAGTCAAAAGTAAGTTTCTCAGGGCCGACGTAGGACCCTTTTTGCGACGCGTCTTTGCTGACGACTTCGTGCAGCGCCCAATGCAGCAGGTGGGTCACCGTGTGATGGCGTTGGATGGCGGCGCGGCGGTCCCGGGCCACCGACGCCGTGACCTGGGCACCAACGGCGGGCGCCTCGGCATCGGCCAGGAAATGCAGCCAGGCATCACCAGCCTTCTGGGTGCTGACCACGCGCCAGAGGTGTCCGCCGCCGGACAATTCGCCGGTGTCGCCCACCTGGCCGCCCATCTCGGCGTACATCGGTGAGGCATCGAGAAGCACCGCGGTTTTGTCTTTGATCCCCACCACCTGCTGGACGTGGGTGGTGGTTTCGAGTTGGTCGTAACCCACGAAACGCGTAGGCGTGGAGACGTCCAGGTTCGAGACTTCGATGATCTCTTTTTTCTGGGCGGCACGGGCGCGGGCCTTTTGCTCCTCCATCAACTCGTTGAAACCCGCGACATCCACGGCGAGCCCTCGTTCGCGCGCCATGAGTTCGGTGAGATCAAGGGGAAACCCGTAGGTGTCGTAGAGCTTGAACGCAAACTCCCCGCTTAGCGTCCTGCCCCGCAAGCTGGCGGTTTCCTCCAGAAAGAGATCAATACCCCGATCCAAGGTCTTGTTGAAGGCTTCTTCCTCGCGCTGGATCACTTCCTCGACGTGCTCTTTGCGGGCACGTATCTCGGGAAACACCTGGCCCATGGTGTCGGACAGCACATGAACCAGTTTGTAGAAGAACGGCTGGCGAAAACCCAACGAGCGGCCGTAGCGCACCGCGCGGCGCAGAATCCGGCGCAGTACATAGTTGCGATCCGTATTCCCGGGCTGGATGCCGTCCGCAATGGCAAAGCTCAGCGTCCGGATGTGGTCGGCGATAACCCGGAAAGCGATATCAACTCGCTCCTGCTCAGTTGCCACGGCCGGGTCTTTCGGCAGGGTGGACGTGTATTTCTTCCCGCTGAGGTTCTCCAACTTGTCGAAGAGCGGCCGAAAAATGTCCGTCTCGTAATTGGAGACCATCCGGCTGAAGTCGGTAAAACCTTTGGTGTTTTGGATGATGCCGGCAACCCGCTCGAAGCCCATCCCGGTATCCACGTGCCGGGCGGGCAACGGAGAAAACGAGCCGTCCGCATTGGCGTTGAACTGGATGAATACCAGGTTCCAAATCTCGATGCATTGGGCGGAGCCTTTGTTGACCAGGCTGCCGTGGGTATCCCCCGCCGGGGTCAGGTCCACGTGCATCTCGCTGCACGGCCCGCAAGGACCCGTATCACCCATCATCCAAAAATTGTCCTTTTTCCCGCCATTGACGATCTGCACGGCGGGGTCCAGCCCGGCGGCGCGGAACTTTTCGGCCCAGAAGTCCCAGGCTTCCTGGTCAAATTCGCTGGGATCGCCTTTGGCCTTGTCGGGCGAGTAAACGGTGGCATAAAGGCGGTCGGGGGGGAACTTCCAGACTTCGGTCACCAGTTCCCAGGCCCAGGCGATCGCCTCCCGTTTGAAGTAATCGCCAAAGGACCAATTACCGAGCATCTCGAAAAGGGTGTGATGGTAGGTGTCCAGACCCACGTCCTCGAGGTCGTTATGCTTGCCGCCGGCGCGAATGCACTTTTGGGTGTCCGCGGCGCGGGTATCGCGGCTGGGGATGGCCCCCGCCCATCTGGAAACATCGGCCGTGCGCTGGCCGAGGAAGATGGGAACGAACTGGTTCATCCCGGCATTGGTAAACAGCAGGTTCGGCGAGTCCGGCATCAGGCTGGACGAAGGCACAATGGTATGTTCCTTCGACCGGAAGAAGTCGAGGAACGATTGGCGAATTTCCGCACTGGTCATCATAATTTAATTAGCGGCTCGGGCTGTCCCGGAAGCCAAAAACAAGGCTTGAAGCCTAGGCAAGACGGTGCGCGGAAGCGAGTTTTTTGTAAGCCGCTGAACGCGGCGCTGTAGCGCTGTTTGCCAACCCGCGGAACACCGCCGCCTCCAGGTTGAATCGCCCCAGGTTCCCTATGCGCACCAGGGGCGGGTGCGCTTGGAATCCGGCCCGGCCACGAGGCTGTAAACACGCGCCGCAAACTTTGCATTCTCTTCCACCTGCCAGTCGAACATTCCTACCAGAATGAAGTCGGCCCCGCTGTTAAAGGCAAAGGGGAAGGCGGACCGGGTCGGGATGGCCCCCGCAGCGAGGATCTTAAAAGCGATCCACGGTTTTTTGGCTTTGGCCATGACCTCAATCACCGCCTGCGGGTCGTTGCACCAGGAGTTATCATGCGCGCCACAGGCCCCTTTTTCATCCGCTCGCGGGGCGGTGTAATACTCGTGAGTGTGCAGGGTCTTCTGATAAAAATCGACGTCCAGCCCGAGCTTTTCACATTCCACGATCACGCGCAAATCATGCGCCGCAACTCCGGCAATGCGTTTGCGCGCCTTGATGAATTGCAGGGATTCGCCGACCTTTTCGAATTTGCTTTGATCGAGCAGTCCCTCACAAGTATCACCGGTGAGATGCACCCCGGCGGCGCCTTCATCAATCGCTCGTTGGGCCTGGGAAAAACCGCCCGAAGGGTCGAGACGCACCTGGGAAATCCACTTCATTTTCCCGCCATTCTTCCAGTGATCGAAGAGGGCTTTGTTTTCCTGCATGACCCACGTGTTAATCGCGGTAATACCATGAGCTTCACCCAGTTCCAGCGTCTCGCGAATCTTGGCGTCGCTGTTGTAACGGCGCATCAGAGTGGAAACGTATGGCAGATCCCGGGAATGGGCGTAGCCGCCGATCAGGTTGCCACCCATCATCAACCGGCTGAACTCCTGTCCGCCGATCTTCCCCATGGGTTGGACGCCCTTTGCACGAAGCGGTGAAGTCGCCGGGGAATTCTCTGCCTCGGCGGCTCCGGAGGCCTGGAATGCCAGAGGGAGCGCTGCCGAGGCAACCAGGGAAGACTTCACAAAACCGCGTCGCGAGATTGGCTTGTTCATAGAAAGCTCACACGTTCATTTGTGCTTGTGGCAAACATTATCAGTTGGCCCGTTCAGGTCGAGAATGATTTCGATATGAATGATCCTGGCATGGGCCGAGGGCGGGAAGCGACGCGATGGGAGTCTGGATATTGACTAATGACT
>JBBQYD010000553.1:0-3726 GCA_038209025.1 Verrucomicrobiota bacterium
GCCGGTGGCCTGGACTTTTTCGGTGGCCTGACCGACTGGTCGGGTGAGTTCGAGCGGCAGTGGGGTCTCGTCCCCGGGTACGGTTTCAACCGCGCCTTTGAGACGATCACCCGCGCCAAACTGGTCGCGGTGGCCGAACCCAATCTCCAGGACGCCAGCATTACCCCGCCCCTGGCCTATGGAGCGCACCAAAGCAAGCTTTTCAAGGCGTTGCAGGGCGAACCGCACCTCACACGCGTGCGCTTGAATGCCGACGAGCGGCTTCGCCTCACGACGTGGATGGACGCGAATGGGCCTTACCACGACCGCTTTGTCAATAAGCGCGCCAACCAGAAACCCTACGACATCGCCACCGACAAGGACCTTGCCGGGCAAATTGCCGCCGTGCATGAACGCCGCTGTGCCACCTGTCACAAATCCTCCGAAGTCAACCGCCTGGACTGGATCGATCTCCGCCAACCCGAACGCACCCTCTTCCTGCGTGCGCCGCTCAAAAAAACGGCCGGCGGCGCCCAAACCTGCTCGGGCCTGGTCTATCAGGACGTTACCGATCCCGATTACCAGGCGCTGCGCCAACTCCTTGCTGCCGCAGCCAAAAAGGCGTGGGATTCGCCCCGCCGCGACCTTCAGGCGCTGGTTGACGATCGCTCTCCGTAAATCGTACTCCGATTATACACTACCCAGGCCCAGGTTGATGCTCCTGTCGAAATGCCGGGATGTTCGGATAACCGGCATCACCCTGGCCAACTCCCCCAGCTTTCACCTCGTCCCGGAGGACTGCGAGGACGTTTTGATTGAGAAGGTCACGATTGCGGCGCCGGATGAGGGGGTGAACACCGACGGCATCGATCCAAGCCGCAGCCGCCGGGTGCGCATATCGAAGTGCCGAATAGACGTGGGTGACGATAATATCGCGATCAAGGCGGGCAAGGCGGTGCCGGGGCGGGAGTTCGCCTGCGAGGACATCATGGTAAGCGATTGCGTGTTTCTGCGTGGCCACGGAGTGTCAATCGGGAGCGAAACGATCGGCGGGGTTGGTAATGTCCGGGTGGAACGATGCTCTTTCAACGGCACCGAAAACGGGATTCGGATCAAATCCCCTCGTGGAAAGGGAGGCCGGGTGGAAGATATCATATACTCCGATATCATCATGACGAACGTGAACCCGGCGATTGTCCTGACGTGCTATTACCCAAAGATCCCGGCACGCGACAAGGCGCAGCCCAGAGCCTCAGACACGCCGGCGTTCAGAAACCTGGTGGTTTCAAACCTGGTCGCATTCAGCACGGGGGAGGCCGGCATCATCGTAGGCCTCCCGGAAAGTCCGGTCAGCGGCATTCGCCTGAGCAATGTTCGAATTCAAGCGGGTGGCCAGGGCCTGACGATCCGTAATGCCACCGGCGTGACGCTGGACAATGTTAAGATTGAGGCCAAAACCTGGCCGGGAATCATAACCGAAAATGCCGATGTGCAAAATCGTTCCAAATGAGAGGCGAAGCGCCGCGGAGTTTGGCGCATTCAAGGAAGGTGGCGATTGCAGCGAGGCGCTGGCCAAGGCGATTGAGGCCTCCCACCAGAGTGGCGGCGGTAATGTGGTAATGCCCACGGGGGAGTATCTCACCGGCCCCATCCGCCGCTCGCCGATGTGGGAAATTCACCCGTTGCTCTGCACGAACGTGGTGGTCCGGAATGTAAATGTGTCGAGCCACGGCCCCAACAACGACGGCGAGGCATCCGTCATCTGGTTGGATGCCACGGCCGTTCAGGGTTTTTCGTTCGACACCTTTGACATCCGTCCGACCTCTAATCTGCAAGGGGCCGACAGCATCGCGACTTCGTCATTCAAAATCGAGCTGGTGCCCGAACCGTCCACGTTTGGGCTCGCGGGCCTGGGAATGCTACTGCTCGCCATCGCCCGCCGCCGCCATTCGTAAATACACCGGAGCGCCTTTCCTAAGCTCGACTCGGACTTTGCTCGATTTGACTTCGAGTTCGACGGTTTCTCCGACCGCATTGATGCGGGCGACACGCCGCTCCCTGGTGGGAAGCTCGACAGCCGCATCCGCCTGCGGACTCCATAACGCAATGATTTCCCCCGAATTCCCGGGGGTCGGTTTGAAGGCATATGCCAAAACGCCTTCCGGCGCGGGCACCGGGCCCGCCAACCGTTTGCCCTGCAGCACACGCGTGAGTGTGGCATAGCTGAGATACGCGGGCTTGGGAGCGAAGTCATTATAGACAATGCCCATCTGGTGTTCAAAGTAGATCGGATCGTCGCCATCATTGCGAAAGTTGTACCAGAAGGTGCGAGGTTCAACCCCTGAAACAATCGCGCAAAGATAGCTGCGGGCGATCAATTCAGCCTGGGAGCGCAGTGAGTTGGGAGCGAAATCCTGCCGCAACGTGTTGTGGGGCGTATGTGTAGCCCAACCCATTTCAGTGAGCCAGACTGGCCGCCCCGTGCCGTCGGGCCGTTTCACCAGGTCCGATACTTTCCGCAGATCCTTGATGAACGCCAGATCATTCAGGTGGGTACGGTACGGATGAATGGTGAGAATGTCGAAGGGTGCGTTCAACTCGAGCATGCGCCCAATAAACTTGTGGTCGATGCCGGCCGTGGATAGACCCAGCACCTGCGCGTCAGGGTCGATCTCTTTGATGGCGGCATAGCTTTTTATCAGCAGCTCGGCATATAAATCCTTCGGCCCCTGCCAGAAGAAAATGTTTGGCTCATTCCAGATTTCCCATTGTTTGATCTCGTTCTTATACCGCTTGACCATCGCTTTGAGATAACGGAGATAATCCTCGATCCCCTCCTCTGTATATGGCTTTGTCCAACTGCTCCAATAACCGGCAATGGCGTAAACACTGATGCCGTTCCGGCGGGCGCAGGCCACCAGGTTGTCATGGAATGACCAGTCAAATCTCCCGCGAGCCGGCTCGATGCGGCTCCACGAGAAATCTTCCCGTGACCACTTGACTCCCGCATCGCGCCCCAACTGCGCCGCGCGCTCCATGAGGGCCAGTCCAGCGGCATCACCGCCATACCGATTCAAATAAAGGCCCATGCCAAAGGGAGACTCCGGCTCCAGGACGGCGGTTCGCTTTTCGGCCGTGTTCGCCACCCATGCAGCGCGGACCGGCGCCACCTGCTGGCCTTCCACGTTGAGGCTTATTTCAGCCTCCAGAAATCGGCGTCCGGTTTTTTGCGCGTTGTCGATGGGCACCTTGAGTTCAAGAACCGCGGCGCGGGCGGGGATGACGACACCGCGCTTTCCCTGCCCCAGTTCGTGGCCTTCCCAATCACGCAATACCCAGTGCAACTCTCCTTCTAATTCAGTGTCACCCAGGGCGCGCGCGCTCACGATGAACCAGGAATCCTCACCCGCGCTGGCGCTCCTGGCCAGCAAAACACACCGCGATTCCTCCGGACAGGCGGCGTCCACCGTGATGTCCCGCAACTCAAGGGTGAACGAAGTGTTACTCCTCCCGGCTTCAAATTCGACCTGTGCCAGACGCAACGGCCCGTGAATCTGCCCGTCGTTCTCTCCGCCGTGGAATTCCCAACCCTCGCCCGGCGGGCCAGCCGTCACCAGTTCCTGTTCGCCCTCCCCGGAGAATTCCCCAATCAGCTTGTGAAACGTCATGAAATGAGTTCGCAGAACCAGGCGGACCGGGTGCCCTGCGGCGCTGCCGCGCGCCCGCACGCGGACTCTCTTCACATCG
>JBBQYD010000554.1:0-3724 GCA_038209025.1 Verrucomicrobiota bacterium
GTCTGGTTCAAGCTGAACACCCCGGACATCCCGGCAGCGCCGGTCATGGCCTTCATCGTGGGAGCGGTGGTTTACTTCGTGTGCGCCAAGCTGGGGCTGCTCTCTCGCGTGCTGCCGATGCCGCAAATGGACAACGCCTCAAAAGCGGCTGCCGCCAAGTAATTGACCTTTTCCCAACAACCCGGACCGATTGCAGGTCCGGGTTGTCTGCTTTTGGGGAACCTGTTTCGTCCGTCACGCCGGCACCGGAGTTTCAAATGAAACGCCGGGAGCGCCGGCCGCCAACCCGCCCAAGGCCGCCCTGACACTGTAGCTGCCCGGTCCCCATTGATCCACGGATCACTCCACACTTACCGCGGCACGATTGCGCCACTCTCGGCAAGCAGCCCTCTAATCTCCGCGATGGGCACCGCGCCGGGCGTAACGCCGCGCTTCGCGGCCAGGGCCGCGGCTGCGCCGGCCGCCTGCCCCGTGGCCATGCAGGTGGCCTGCACCCGGAGCGCCGAGTTCGCCAGCCGATCGCTGCTCAGGCATCGGCCAGCCACCAACAAGTGCTGGCTTCCCCGGGGAATCAACGCCCGCAGCGGGACGGTCGCGACCACGCCCTCCTGGAGGTGGGCAGGCCGCACCCCGCCCTGCTCATGGTGCAGGTCAACCGGGTAGAACGCGTAACAGACCGAGTCGTCCCAACGCCGTCCCGAAGTGTAGTCCGCCTCGGTAATCAGATACTCTCCCTGCACCCGGTAGGTTTCGCGAACGCCCACCTCCGGGGCCATGCCCTCAAGGCGGATCTTCTCCAGGCCCGGCACGGTCTTAAGAAAACGGTACATGCGCAGCATGGACGCTCGCCCGCGCAAGTTCGTCTCCGTGCGCGCATCGGCGGTCGAGTTATCCGCCCCCGCCACATAGTTTCCCAGATCACCGCCAACCTCCAGGAAATGCATCAGGCCATACCGGCAGTCGCTCCGCTGAAGGGTGCCCGCTTTGACAGCCTCCTCGAAACGCGCCTGCAACGCTTTGGCGTCGAGCCTGGCAAGGTCGGTATTCGTCCCGATCCGGTAGGCAAATGAGCCTGGCTGGCGCTCTTCCTCCTGCAATCGCTTCAATCCCAAAAGCCCGGCCACCGCCCCGTTTCCCGTGCAATCCACGATCTGCTTGCAGCGAACAGTGCGGGTGTCGCCCGCCGCCGCGGTGAAAATCCTCCACCCCGGCGAGGCCCGCTCAATGCGCATGGGCGCCGCGTGATAGTGGATCGTGACCCCGGCTTTCCGGAGCGCCTCCTCGGAAAGCGCCACAAACAGCGGGATGTTGACGCGGACCTGGTGCTTCCAATGCGCCTTGCCCGTCGGCTGAGCGAAATCCGGCAGCGTGCCCCCATCCAACTCCACGGTTTGGGCGACCAGGTCCCAGCCCACCCCGGCAATGACCTGCTTTCCCCAGGCGTGGAAAAGCCCCGGGAAATCAACCCCGCCCGTGGTGGTATTGCCCCCCACTTGATGCGCCGCCTCCACCAGGACCGTCTTCGCTCCCGCGCGTCCGCTTTGAACCGCCGCGCAGATTCCGGCCGAACCGCCGCCCACCACCACCACGTCGCACGTCACCGGCGCCAGTTCCGCCGCCGAAACCGTTCCAGCGGCCCCCAGCATCACGATCATTAATCTCAGGCTCGCGATCAATGACAGGCTGGGCATTCGATTCTGGATAACATCCATGACGCGGACCCTATGGTTGAGGCCATGCCAAGTCAAGCCGCCCGGCGGCTCGCGGGGATTTCGGTTGAATGGCTGGTGCGGGCGTGCAAGTCTAATGGCCAATGCAGCGGTTTTGGACAGGCTTTTTGGCTGCGGTTGTGTTGCTTGGCCCCGCCTGGCGGGCGGCGGCCGGTGACGCGTCCGACTGGCCGATGTTTCACGGCGGGCCCGGGCTCGACGGCGTGGCCAAAACGGAAATCGGCCCCCGGCTGACGCCCCAATGGAGTTTCAAGACGGCGGGCGAGATAAAATCCTCCCCGGCAGTCGTGGCCGGACTGGTCTTCGTGGGGTCCAATGACAAAAGCGTTTACGCGCTGGAAGCCGGCACCGGCAGGAAAGCGTGGAGTTTTGCGACCGGCGGCCCAGTGGCTTCCTCGCCGCTGGTGCTGGACGGCCGGGTCTATGCCGGGTCGGAGGACGGCTGCCTCTATGCCTGGCAGGCCAAGGATGGCAAGCTGCTGTGGAAGTACAAAACCGAGGATAAAATCGTGGGCGGCCCGAACTTTTTCCGCGCGAAAGGAGACACGTTCATCCTGGCCGGAAGCTACGATTACAAGCTGCACTGCGTACGCGCGGCCGGGGGGCAATCCAACTGGGTATATGAGACCGCCAATTATATTAACGGGTCGCCCGCGGTTTGGTCCGGCGGGGCGGTCTTCGGGGGGTGCGATGAAGTTTTGCATGTGGTGGACCTGGAGACGGGCAGGCAGGTGAAGCAGGTCGAGGCTGGGGCCTACGTCGCGGCATCCGTGGCGGTGTCCGGTGACCACGCCTATTTTGGCCATTACCAGTGTGAACTGGTCTGTGTGGACTTGCAGGCTGGCAAACGGGTCTGGAGTTACAAGGACCGCGAGCTGCCATTTTTTTCGACGCCGGCGGTGAATGCGGAGGTAGTGGTCATCGGCGGGCAGGATAAACGGGTGCATTGCGTGGACAAAGCGGACGGCAAGGCACGCTGGACGTTTCCGACCCGGGGGAAGGTGGACAGTTCCCCGGTCATCGCCGGGAATCGGGTGGTTGCGGCATCGGCCGATGGCCGGGTGTATATTCTCGACCTGCGGGATGGTCGCGAAATCACGTCCCAGTTGCTGGGCCGGCCCATTGAAAGCTCCCCGGCCGTAACGGGCGGCAAGGTATTTATTGGCTGCGATGATGGTTCGGTCTATTGTCTGGCCAGCGCGAGCGAAGGGCCAAAGGCTCCCGCACGCTGACCACCGCCGAAGACCGTGAACCTGATTATTCTCACTCCCGGAGCGGGCGCCATGTATTGCGGCAATTGTCTGCGCGACAATGCCCTGGTGACGGCCTTACGACAGGCTGGCCATGAGGTGCTCATGGTTCCTTTATACCTGCCGCTGACCCTGGACGAGGTGGACCAAAGCGCCGAGACGCCCATCTTTTTCGGCGGCATTAATGTTTACCTGGAGCAGAAATCGACGTGGTTCCAGAGCGCGCCGGGCTGGCTCCACCGGTTGCTATCCGCCCGTCCATTATTGCGGTGGGCCGCCGGGAAGCGCGCATCCACGCGGCCCGAGGACGTGGGAGACATCTCGGTTTCCATGCTCAGCGGGGACACCGGACGCCAGGCGCGGGAGTCGCGCGATCTGGGGCGCTGGCTTAAGACCCAAATGCGGCCGGATGTGATTTGCGTCAGCAATGCGCTGCTCACCGGGATGGTCCCTGCCCTGAAGCGCGAGCTGGGGGCTCCCATCGTGTGCTGGTTCCAGGGCGAGGAACCGTTTGTGAACAGCATTCCGGAACCGTTCCGGGGTGACTGCTGGCGGCTGCTGGCACGCAATGCCCGGGATGTGGACCTGTTCATCAGCCCCAGCCACTATTGTGCGGACCTCATGATTGAGCGCCTGGCATTGCCCCCGGACAAGGTTCGCCTGGTCCATAACGGCATCAACCTGGCCGGATACGACGCCCCGCTCAAGGCGGCGCGCGGCGCGCGGGCCATCGGCTTTTTTGCC
>JBBQYD010000555.1:0-3715 GCA_038209025.1 Verrucomicrobiota bacterium
GTCGAGCGCCGGAAGCGCCTTGGTTTCGAACTGCTTCGATGAAACCTGCCCGCAGGCGGCGGCGGCAAAGCCGAAATACAAGAGGAGGCATCCGAAATACGTGCAAGTTTCGTGAAATGTCTTCATGGTGTCACCGGGCGATTCAAAACCAGCCACCCTGAGGTGGGGTAATTCATATCATTTTGCTAATTCGGTTCAAGGCTGAACTTGGGTTCTCTTTGCAGTTCAGGGAATGTTCGGAGTATCATCGAGGCACGTCTGCGAGCAGTTCACCCAGGCCAACGTTGCCATTGTCGGCGTCGGCACGCTGACCAACTCTGTATTCGTGACCCGCAACATACTCAGCCCCGTAATACCAAAGAACTGGCCAAGTGCGGCGCGGTCGGCGAAATTTGCGGACGGTTCTACGACAAAAATGGCCGCGAGTGCGCCTCCCGCTGGCGCGACCGCGTTATCAGCATTGAACTGGAACAGATTCGCAGAATTCCCCAGGTCGTTGGCGTTGTGGCCGGAGGCGACCGCTCTGCCGCCATCGCTGCGGCCTGCCGCGGGGGTCTGCTCAAGGCGCTGGTCATTGATGACACGGCCGCTGGTTTCCTAGCCGGCACCGCTCGCCTGGTCGTACGCGCAAAGCGGAAAACCTCAGTCCGGTCATGAGATTAATGAAACGCATCATCTCTCTTTTCGACGGACCACCCGGACGTGACGCTTAAAGCCGTGCGCGATTACTATGCGGTGGCGCAACCGTGAACAAGGCAACACTCACCTATTCCAATGCCTAAACCACTTGTAGCCCTGAATGGTCTGAGGAACAGGTTGTTGGGGTGAACGGCGCGTGTGCCCCAAAGGCATGCGCGCCTTCTCCTTCCCGGAAAAGACCCTTGTTCGATCAGGTCCGGTCCGGAGATAACGCACAGCGTCGCGTGACGCGGTGACGGTGCCGCGCGAAGGTTCGGTATCCCCAGTCAAAGGCCGGACGCAAGCACGGTGCGAGGGTCAGCAGATACACCGGGTATAACCACCATGAAAGCCGTAGAAAGTGCCGGTAAACGTCCGCTCCGACCACCCGCCGGCCATGGCGAAGAACCAGCGTCATTTCCTTGAGCAATTCGGTTTCGTCCAAGGCGAAACGCTGCTGCAACGCGCGGTCCTGAAGCGGCGCGAGTTCATAACCGCGCCGGCGAATGTAACCGGACCAGGAGGGCGCCCAACGGCTGCAAAAGCCGCAATCGCCATCGTAGAGGAGCCAGCCCAGCGGTTCTGCGCCGTGTGCCTGGCCGGCATGATCGTCCCCAGCCATGCCCCCAATATAGCACACGCGCGGCGGGTTCCGCCCATCCTGGCCGAGTCTTCCCGCCCAGCTCTCCCATCATCGGAACTGCACGCGATAGCCAAAGTCCTTGCGGTTGGATCGCAAGCGCAACTTTTGACCGTCGATGACGAACGGATGCTCTCCCAGATCCTGTCCGTCGGCATTGATCACCCGCGCCGTTGCGGGGTTCACCTGCCTACCCAGGAGACGGCGCAAATCCATGGAGACCTCGAAATCTTCTCCGTCCGGCAAAGGCAGCAGCGTGAGGCTGTCTGGGGCGGGAACAAGCTTCAATCCGCCCGAAGTCCGCACCGGGCCAAAATCAACCGTTGCGCCGCTTTTGGCAGGCGCGCCGGTGGCGGCGGCTTCCGGCGGCTTGATCAACCGCATCCCGGTGAGGTTCGTGCGTCCATCGGCGACGCTGCCTTCCACGCTCAGATTTCCCAGGTAGTAGCGGCGGTCCGCCCGTTCATCGCCGTGGATTCGATAACGTTTTCCATTCCCGCGAGCGTCATACAAACCCACCAGGATCTGGTAGTCGCCCAGCGGAAAATGCTCCGGGAATTCCGCCACCCAGTTGCTCCCGGTTTGGATGGCTCCCGCCCACTTGGTGGTCGGGATTTCGGGCGTTCCGCCGGAATAAAATTCAAGCTCGGTATATCGGCCCGGCGCGCGCCGTTTGAAATGATAAAAGACGGCCAGATCACGCGGCGCGGGCTCATCCGCCCGCCATTGGACGCTCAGGCGAAAGGCTCGTTCGCCCAGGTGCTCAATGGCGACCGCTTCCGGCCGGATGGCCAGGGAGGCATCGGGATCCGCGCCGCGGGCATTGAAATAAAGCGCGCGCGGCCCGGAGGATTGCTCCACGACCTTGCCGGCGATCTTTTCGATGCTCGATTCGATCCTGCCGTTTCGGGCCAGGTACCCGAATCGCGGGAGCGTGCGGCCCCGCACCTGCCAATCTCCATCGCCGCGATTAACCCAAACCTGCGCGCCGGAACTCCAGCGTACTTGGAGTCGATGAATATTGCCCTGCTCGAACTCCACGTCGGCGATGTCGTCGGGGGCGATGCTTTCAATAAACTCCTGCCCCAGCCAGTATTTGCGAACCGCTCCGCGGGTCATGCCGGGCAGGTCGATCATCAGCGCATGACCGGTGAGCAGCTCGGCGCTGAGGTAGTCGTCGCTTTCGATCCCGTGCAACTCGCGCGAGAGACCGCCTTGGTAGCGGCTGGAGTAGCCCACGCCATGAAGGCTGAACCGGCCGTGATGCACCGCGTCGAACCACGGCACACGCTCCCAATCCGCACACGGGATGTTCATGCAGAATTGCTCGCCGCTTGGGCTGATTTGAATGAACTGGCAATCCGCGCCTTCCAACCAGCCAATCAATTGATCGCTGCCGGCTTCGCTGGTAGTGGGTGCGCCGCCCAACGACTCCCGAATCCGGGCGAAACCCTCGCCCCAAGCCCGGAGTGTCTCCATTTTGGAATGCCATTGCCCCTGGCGATCGTGGTAGTCAAAGGCATTCAGGGAGGTCCAAACATCCACAAATGACGCCGTCGGTTGGAGGGCCGGTTGGATGAGCTTCAAATTGCGGTCGAGGAACGGCGCCACGCGGTCGGGGCGGAACTGGTAGCTTTGGGCGTTTCGCCCCTCATTGAGCCAGGCGCGGCGGGGGCGGCCTTCGGTGTCGAACGTGATATTCTCGTAACTGAAACCCTCCGCGTCCGGGTAAAAATCGATATAGTTATCGTGCAATCCCCAGAGCGCGCCGACTCGCGTGCATTCGTTCCCCAGGCTTCGCAAGTCCTCCAGCGAGCCCAGGTTCGGCTGCGGTGGAAAGATGTCCGGCAAGCGGTAATCATAACCCCAGCGCTGCCACACATGCATGATGGCGAGCGAATTGGTTAATCCATAATCGAAACAGCGGCGGAGCAGGGAGGCGTCGTTCGCATAGCGGCCGCCCCAGATGTCAAATACGAAACGTCCCGCTTTCCGGGCCAGGGCGGGGGCCGGTTTTTTCTCGCTGAGCGCACGATACCGCAGCGCGGTGTCCAGGCCGCCTTTGGTGCCGGGCACAAAGGTGAACGTGGTATCCGTATGAGTGTGCAGTGCGCAGGTCCGGATGCCGGCATCCACCTCCAGGTAATCAGGCGGCGTGTCACATGCCGTCAGCAATGTCATCCCGGAAGTGAATTCGCAACTGACATGGCTGGTGGATAGATCGTGGCCACCCCCGTACGCCCGAAAACTCCCGGGCTTGTCGATCACATATCCATGGCCAAAAAACACCCGCTCCGGCTGCTGATCCGCCCGCCCCAAACCCAGGTCGGTGATCCGGGAGGGACTGGAGATTCTGACGCGCAAGCCGCCTTTTTCCGCCCACAATTCGGCAACAAC
>JBBQYD010000556.1:0-3701 GCA_038209025.1 Verrucomicrobiota bacterium
CAACCTGCTGCCGAAGCTGAACGTGATGCAAAACGTGGAGCTGCCTATGTTCTATAGCGGCATCGGCGGCAAAGATCGCCGGGAGTAATCCCTGATGGCCCTGGAGTCGGTGGACCTGCTCAATCGAGCCAAACACCGTCCGAGCCAGCTATCCGGCGGGCAGCAGCAACGCGTCGCCATCGCCCGTGCTTTAGTCAACGATCCCCGCATTATTTTTGCCGATGAACCGACCGGGACTTTGGATTCCCATACCGGTGACGCCATTCTGAACCTGTTTCGCCAGCTTAGCCAGCAAGGCCGCACCATCGTGCTGGTTACCCACGACCCGGAGATTGCCGCGGTCACGCCGCGCCGGATCGAAATCCGCGATGGCAAAGTGGCTATCAAAGAGGATTTAACCCTGGCTGGTTTGGCCCGGCGTCCGTCAGCTAATTCCGACGCAACACCAGAGGCATGAACCCGACGTCGATCAGTGAGTCCAAAGAGGTGCTGCGGCATTCCCGCACGCAGCTCATGGTCACTGTCCTGGCGGGGATCCGGGAAATCTGGGCGCATAAGTTCCGGTCCCTGCTGACCATGTTGGGAATCATTCTGGGGGTGTCGAGCCTGGTGGCCATGTCCGCGATGGTAACCGGCATGGAAAAGGGCGCCAAGGAAGCCCTGGTAGCCATTGGCGGCCTTGAAAAGGTGCGCATTGAATCGCAGGATTTGCCGGTCTATCAACGGCATCTTGCTGACCAGGCGGTGGGTATCACCATCAATGACGTCTATGCGTTGCAGCACAACGCGCCTTTGGTGACCAAATTCTCGCCGGAGATGCGTTTGCAGGCCTCCATGTCCGCCAACGGCAAAACCTTTCGCCCGTGGAATTGCCTGGGTGTTTGGCCGGTCGCGATGGAGATGAGCGAGCACGTCATCGAACACGGGCGCATGCTCAACGAAATTGATGATGAGATGGCGCGCAATGTCTGCGTTATTGGCACCGCCACCCGGGATGAACTGTGGGGATCACCGGAAAAGGCGGGGCGAGAAATCATCCCGATCGGGGAAACGGTTTTCATCAATGGCGTGCCATTTATCATCGTTGGCATGTTCCAGCATTACGAAAGCGAGCAGGAGCGCAAAACCCGCGAGTTGGCCAAGCTCCAGCCACCGGCAGAGCAGAAAGGCGCCGTGGCGCGCGATCGGGGCAGGGGAGGCAGCAGGGGACGGCGCGGGAACTTTGTGTTCTATCTCAAGAACGCCACCGTGTATCTTCCGCTCAACACGGTGTGGATGAAGTTCCGCTCCGGGCTGAGTTTCACCACCTTTGGACAAAACTGGCAGCCAGTCGGCGGCGCGGGCGGTTCAACCGGCGACCCCCGGCTCTCCAATCTGGAGCTGAAAATTGCCAGCGTTGACCTTTTGCCCGAAACCCTGCAGCAGGTTCAAAATGTGTTGATGTCCACCCACAAGGGCATTGAGGATTTCACCTTCCGCACGCAGGAGGACTGGGCCGAACAAATCGAGACCTTTGTGCGCAACGCGCGCATGAGCGGCGGACTGATCGCCGGCATCAGTTTGCTGGTGGGCGGCATCGGCATTATGAATATCATGCTGGCCAGCATTTCCGAGCGTGTCCGGGAAATTGGCATTCGCAAATCCGTCGGCGCATCCACCGGCGATATTTTTGTGCAAATCCTGGTTGAATCAGTGGTGATCGCGATGCTTGGTGGGCTCGCCGGTTTGGGTGCCTCTTTCGGCCTGGTCCATTTCCTCGGTTCCGTCTCGCCTACCGAAAATGCTCCCATCATGACGGCGGGCACGATGCTCGTGGCCTTCGGTTTCAGTGTTCTGGTGGGCATCCTGGCGGGCGTGTTTCCCGCGATCAAAGCGGCCCGGCTCAACCCCATCCAGGCCCTGCGCTACGAGTAGAAGCCCATGACCTTGACCAACACCATCCTGATCGGGTTCAAGGAAGTCTGGGCGCACAAGTTCCGGTCGCTGCTGACCATGTTGGGCATCATTCTGGGGGTGGCGAGCCTGGTGGGTATGGCTGCCATCATCAAAGGCATGGAGAACGGGATGAAGGAAGCCATGATTGCCATGGGCGGAGCCGACAAAGTGCTTCTGGATTCGCAGGATGTGCCGCCTGAGCAGGAACACCTGGCCGACCAGGCACCCGGACGCACCATGGGCGATGTCATCGCCCTCCGTGAAAGCGCTCCCTTGCTGCGCTTGGTTTCACCCGAGATGGAAGTCAACGGCGTGTTGCTCGAACGCGGCGAAAAATCTTGCGTGCCATCCGAGTGCGTGGGCGTGTGGCCGGCCGTGCTCGAAATGAATCTGCACACCTTGGAGCACGGCCGGTTCTTCACTGAGCTGGACGAGGAGAATGCCAACCCGGTGTGTGTGATCGGGACGGCCATTCGGGATGAGCTTTTCGGTTCTCCGCAAAGCGCCGGGCGGGAGATCGTGCCCTTGGGCGAAATCATCACCATCAATAGCCAACCCTTCACCATCGTGGGCATGTTTCAGCTTTACGAAGGGGAACAAGAGAAGAAAGAGCGCGAATTTGCGGCCAAAAAGAAAGCCGAACAGGATGCCGCCGGCGGGTCTGGCCCCAGCCGCATGCGCGGATTTGGACGCCGTGGCAACTGGGCGTTCATGCGCAAGAACCTGACTGTTTACATGCCACTGAACACGGCCTGGATACGTTTTCGCGCCGCGGGCGACAAGGGTGGCGTACCCGACCCGCGCCTGAGCGATATCGACGTCAAGGTGGAGGAACTTGGGTTCCTGGAATCCGCCCTCCAACAGGCGCGCAACGTGCTCATGCTCACCCATCGCGGGATTGAAGACTTCGGGTTCCGCACGCAGGAAAACCAGTTGGAGAGCATCAATCAGCAGATCCGCAACGCCCGCATGAGCGGCGGGGTGATTGCCGCCATCAGCCTGCTCGTGGGCGGCATCGGCATCATGAACATCATGCTGGCCAGCATCAACGAGCGCATTCGTGAAATTGGCATCTGCAAAGCCGTGGGCGCCACCGCGTTTGCCATCTTCACCCAGGTTCTCATTGAAAGCGTGGTCATCGCCATGTTGGGAGCCGCGTTGGGGGTGATCTCTTCCTTCGGCTTCGTTCGGATACTGGAAATAGTGACCCCCGCCGCCAACGCGCCGGTCATCACGCCGACGGCCATGTTAATCGCGGTGGCTTTCAGTCTGCTAGTGGGAGTTCTGGCTGGATTATTCCCGGCGATTAAGGCGGCTCGTCTCCATCCGATCCAGGCGTTGCGTTACGAGTAATTTGCGGCCCACCACCCTCGCCAACGCATCTCCTTGCGGCTCAGCGGGTATTCGCTCGCCGACCCGCGAACTATTTGTCCGGGCGGCAGAGCTTGTCAATTACCCCGCAAGCCAGTAACGTTTTTCAGTATGAAGAACGATGTGGTCCCGGTTCAGATCCGCGGAATTCTTCCCGCGAATAGTGGCTGCGCGCTGTTCGTCGGGAACGACGACAAGGTTTTTATCATAAACGTGGAACCTAACATGGGTGCCGTGATCGGCATGTTCTTGCGCGAGACTCCCAAAGAACGCCCCCTGACTCACGATCTCATGCAAAGCATCTTCAAGGGTTTTGGGATTACTGTGGAGCGGGTCGTTATCACGGAGTTGAGGAACTCCACCTATTTTGCGCGATTGATCCTCCTGCAACAGAA
>JBBQYD010000557.1:0-3699 GCA_038209025.1 Verrucomicrobiota bacterium
GTGGGCTACCAAGGGTCGAAAATCCTGCGCATTGTTGAGGAAGGCTACCTGGTTTCAGAAGATGATGTGCGCACCAACAAAGTCCTCGTGGAACTGGACTCCTCTGACATTGAAAAGCAGATCGTGCAGCAGGAGATCCAGTATCAATCCGCCGTTGCGAGCTTGATCGATGCCCAGCAGAATTACGAAATTCAGCTAAACCAGAATCAAAGTGACATCAAGGGGGCGGAACAAAAGACGCGGTTTGCGCACATGGATTTCGACAAGTTTCTGGGCGACGCGGTGACGGCCAAAATCATCCTGGAAGTCGGGCTGGACAGGCTGCTGGCTTCGGCCAGCACGAATGATGTGGAGCAGACTTTGCGGGCAGAGGAAGCTTCTGAGCAGAGCCGTCCCCTGGGGCCACCCAGCAAAGCCCCGGCTTTGGTTCGTCCTCCGGCTGCCCTTCCGCCGGGCACAAATTCCCCGGGTCCGCTAAAGATTCAACCCGCAGTAATAACCGGCGCCGCCCCCTCGGTGGTGTCGGCGGTCGAGATACGGAAGGCGGGAACGGCTGAACCGACTGATAAGAAGCCTGCACTGTTCAAACGCTCTTCCGCCGGGGGACAGGAGGAAACCGATGCGGAACCCCCGGCCCAAGGTTCCGCCGGGTTGCCGGAGACTCTGACAAACGCCGTGCTGATTGATTTTTCGAAATACGCGCGGCTCGAAGTGCTGGGGGATGGTGAAGCCAAGCAGAAACTGCGCAAGTTTGATGACGATCTGCAAGTGGCTCAGAAGGAACTGGGGCAGTCCCGGTCCACGCTGGAGGGCACCCAGCGCTTGTTCGAAAAAGGCTTCGTCACCCGGTTGGATTTACAACGGGACGAAATCACGGCTGAGAACAGCCGCTTGAAAGTGCAAACCGCCGAGAGCGCGCGGGATTTGTTCCTCAAATATGATTTTCTCAAATCCGCCGAGGAATCGCTGTCGAAATACGCCGAGTCAGTGCGTGAGTTCGACAAGGCGCGGCGGGTGGCCATTTCGAAGACGGCGCAGGCCAGGGCACGTTTGAAGTCTGCGCAGGGGCAGCATGAGGTGCAATTGCGGCAGCGCAAAGAGTTGCAGGAGCAACTGGGCAAATGCACGCTGCGCGCGGCGAAAAGCGGCTTGGTGGTTTATGGCGGAGGCCGGGAGGATTCGTTCTTCGGCGGCGAGGAGCGCATCCGTGAGGGGGCGACCGTCCGCGAGCGCCAGGCAATCATCACCATCCCGGACATGACGCGGATGGCGGTGAATGTAAAAATTCACGAAAGCTATATAAAGAAAGTCAAAAAGGGACTGAAAGCAAAAATCACGGTGGACGCTTTCCCGGACCAGGTTTTGACGGGAGAGGTCACAAAGGTTGGGGTGCTGCCCGATTCCCAGAACCGCTGGATGAACCCGGATATGAAGGTTTACCAGACAACGATTGCCCTCGAAGGCAGCCAGGATTGGGTAAAGCCCGGCATGAGCGCGAAAGTCGAAATCCTGGTGAGCCGAGTGGAGGACTGCGTTTATGTGCCGGTGCAATCGATAGAATTCGATGGCAGCAAACAGTGCTGTTACCTGGCAAGAGGGTCAAAGTCGGAGCGCCGAGAAGTCACGGTGGGCGATTTCAACGACGAGTTCATGGAGGTGAAATCCGGGTTGAAAGAAGGAGACCGGGTGCTGTTGCGGCTGCCTGCCGGGGCGGAAACCGAGAAGGCAAACACGGGTGCCACCGCTCAGGACAAGGGCAAAGCTCCTGACCCCGCCAAATCGAGCGCCCCACCACCGGTTAAATCCCAGAAAACGTAAACTATCCCAGTTCCCTTTTTGCAGTGTCTGATTCCATCGTTAAATTTGAAGACGTCCGGAAGACCTATCAAATGGGCGCCGTTCGGGTTGATGCCCTGCGGGGCATCAGTTTCGAGGTCGCTCCCGGAGATTACATCAGTGTCATGGGGCCTTCGGGTTGCGGAAAATCGACCTTATTGAACCTGCTCGGTTGCCTTGATCGTCCCAGCGGGGGCCGGTACCTGCTGGGCGGGGAGGATGTCTCGGGAATGGAAGACGACGCGCTATCGGCGGTGCGAGGGGCGCGACTGGGTTTCGTTTTTCAATCCTACAATCTGATACAGCAGCTTACCGTGTTGGAGAATATTCAGGTGCCGCTCTACTACCAGGGTGAATCGGATCACGAGAGCGATAAGCGGGCGCGAAAACTCGCGTCCCTGGTGGGGCTCGAAGACCGCCTGGAGCACAAGCCGTTTGAGTTGTCCGGCGGACAGCAACAGCGTGTGGCCATTGCCCGCGCGCTGGTGAATGATCCTTTGCTGATCCTGGCTGATGAACCCACCGGCAATCTGGACTCGGTCTCAGGGGCGGAGATTCTAAGGCTCTTTGATGACCTGAACAAGCAAGGGAAGACCCTGATCATGGTCACCCACGACAACAGCGTATCCCGACGGGCGGGACGCAGCATCCGCCTGCGGGACGGAGTGATTGAGAGCGATGTCCGTACCTAAACCAAATCCATTACGCAAGTGGCAGGAAGGCCTCTCGCCGGCCCGGCTGCGGCGCACGTTGCGCCTCGGCTGGCGCAGCTTGTGGCTGCATCGCTTGCGGTCGTTGCTAACCGTCCTGGGCATTGTTTTTGGTGTCTGTTCGGTTATCGCCATGCTGGCGATCGGCGAAGGCGCGAGTTACGAGGCCCAGGAGCAGATCAAGAATCTGGGCAGTCAGAACATCATCTTGCGCAGCATCAAGCCTCCGGAAGACCAGAAGGCCACGGACAAGGGCAGCCAAAGCTACGTGCTGCAGTACGGCATCACCTACACGGATGTGAAACGCATCCGCTCGACGATCCCCGGAGTGACCGTGGTGCTGCCCGCGCGAAACATTCGCGAATATGTGTGGAATATCAGCCGGCGCGTCGATTGCGAAGTGGTGGGAACCGTGCCGTGGTATCCTGAAATGCGCAACCACCAGGTGGCGCAAGGGCGGTTCTTCACCGAGGCTGACATGCAGGGGCGCACCAGCGTGTGCGTGCTTGGCGCGGAGATGGTCTCGGTGCTGTTCCCGATGGAGTCGCCGTTGGGCAAGCACGTGCGCGTCGGTGGCAATTACTACCAGGTGATCGGCGTCATGCAGCCAGGTTCGCGCGTGGGCAAAGCCGAAGAAACGCCGGAGAGCGGCAGGACCGCTGTGAATCGGATGTTCATACCCATCGAAACGGCCAAGCTGCGGTATGGCGAGGTGCTCATGCGACGCCGGAGCGGCAGTTTCGAGGCGGAGCGTGTCCAGTTGCACGAAGTCACGGTCAAGGTGGCCTCGCTGGAGGATGTCGCCGGCGTGTCGGAAGCCGTGCGTGCGGTGCTCGAACGCAATCACAAGAAAAAAGACTACGAAATAGTGGTGCCGCTGGAGTTGCTGAAGCGTGCGGAACGCACCAAACAAATTTTCAACATTGTGCTTGGGTCTATTGCCGCGATCTCGCTGTTGGTGGGGGGAATAGGCATTATGAACATCATGCTGGCCAGCGTCACCGAGCGCACCCGGGAAATTGGCATCCGGCGGGCGCTGGGCGCCCGCCGGCACGACATCATTTCCCAATTCCTGGTTGAGACAGTGCTCTTATCGGGTTCCGGTGGGGTACTCGTTGTGCTGCTGGGGATTACAATTCCTTTTATCGTCACC
>JBBQYD010000558.1:0-3691 GCA_038209025.1 Verrucomicrobiota bacterium
ATGGTTCCTTCGGGCTTTTGCCAACCATATTTCGAGGGGCCATTCCGGTCAATAAATTAATTTCAGAAAAGTGTCGTGCCGGGGCGATGGGGCGCGGAAACCAGCCTCCCGAAAAGCCCGGTCAGGAAGAGCCATGCGGCCATTGCCATAACCTTCTCAATGGCTTTGCCTTCGCGCTACGCTGGCCGGATCCTTGCAGCCAATCCACAGTCTGCCCAGGCTAAATTGCGTTACGCAGCTCGGACACAAAACCGGCCACCTTGGGCACGAGGTCAGGGGCTCCGCCGTGCCTGGCGATTTGACTGACAATCGCGCTGCCCACCACCACCGCATCCGCATGCTGGGCCACGATCCGTGCTTGTTCCGGACTCGAAATGCCGAAACCCACCGCGATCGGCAAATCCGTATGCGAGCGGATTTGGGCCGTCATGCCCGCAATGGTGTCGGCGACCTTTTGCTGCATCCCGGTGACGCCCTCGCGGGAAACGTAGTAGATGAAGCCCCGGCCCCGCTTAACAATGGTTTCGATGCGGTCGGGAGTGGTGGTGGGCGCCACCAGGTAAATATTGCACAGGCCGGACTGGGCCATGAGTTGCTCGTAATCGCCGCTTTCCTCCGGGGGCAGGTCCAGCGTCAGCAAACCGTCCACCCCGGCTTCAGCGGCGGCTTTAATGAAGTTCTTGACGCCCTGGCGATGTACCAGATTGTAATAAATGTAGAGCACGATGGGAATTTGCGAGGTGCGGCGGATTTCCGCCACGGTCTCGAGCACCCTGGGTGGCGTGGTGCCGGAAGCGAGACCCCGCTGGGCGGCGAGTTGGTTTACCGGGCCGTCCGCCAGGGGATCGCTGAACGGCACGCCCAGTTCCAAAACGTCCACCCCCGCGTGGTCGAAAGCCAGCGCCAGATCGCGCGTGGCGGCCAGGTTGGGATCACCCGCGCCGATATAGACCACAAAGCCCTTTTGGCCCGCCCGTTTGAGATTCGCAAAACGTTCAACAATCCGGTTCATCGGTGGGCAGTTTCGGCCTTCATCGGTTCGCATTCAAGCGCAAGTTCCGGGAGGGGACGAAAGATTTCGAGCGGGAGTGGGGTGTCAGGAGGGATGGTGGGCTTTCCACACCAGGCGCAAGCCTTCCAAAGTGAGCAGCGGATCGACCGCGGTGATTTCCGGCAGTTTGGCGGATATCAGGCGTGCATACCCGCCGGTGGCAACCACCGGCAAACGCCGGGCGTGGAGCGCGGCTTTCAGCTCCAAGATCAGTTCCCGGATCAGGCCTCGATACCCGTGAACGGTGCCAACGAGCATGGCTTGCTCGGTGCTCTTGCCGATGGGACTTTGAATTTCGCGAATCCGGATGCGGGGCAGCAGCGCGGTCTTTTCGTGCAGGTAATCGGTCATGGCCGAGAGACCCGGCGCAATGATGCCCCCCACGTAATTGCCCGCTCGATCAACCACATCAAAAGTGACCGCCGTGCCGAAATCCACCACGACCACCGGCGCGCCGAAATGACACTTGGCGGCGGCCGCGTTCGCCAGCCGGTCCGGGCCGATGGTTTGGGGTTTGGGATAGTCGATCTCCACCCCGCGCAACGTGCGATGGGTGAGCTTCAGGCAGGAGACTTGGAACGTCTTCTCCACCTCGGCGGCGGCCAGCACGGTAGCTCGGGGAACCACGCTGCACAGCGCGGCCCCGGTGATGGGCGAGTGCCGGACAAATCCCCGTATCAATTTGATCGCCGAGCCGGCGAACCAGGCGGCGGTGGGAATATCCGTCTGTCGCAACACGCCTGATTGCCCCCCCAGTCCCAAATGGGTATGAGTGTTCCCGACGTCTAGAAGAAGAATCATGTCATTTTACCAGCGTTATGTCCCCGCCGACCACCGGCTCCAGGCGGCCGTGTTCCGTGCGCAGCAGCAGGGAGCCGTCCTCGCTCAGGGATTCCGCGCGCCCGCGAATTTCCCGGCCTCCCGTGCGCAGCAGCACCTCCCGTCCGAGCGTTGAGCAATGCTGCTCCCATTCGTCGGCAATCTCGGCGAACCCGCCGGCCTTGAGGCGCGCATAATCGGCGTCCAATTCCTTCAGGATGGCAACCGCCAGTTCGGGCCTGCCGATGGTCCGCCCGCACTCGATGCGGAGGGAGGTGGCGACCATGCCCAGGTCGGAGGGAAAATCGCTGGCGGTCTGGTTCACATCCACCCCGATGCCCAGCACGAGATAGCGGACCTGGTCCAGTTCGGCGGTTAGCTCGGTCAGGATGCCGGCGGCTTTGCGCCCGCCAATCAGGATGTCATTCGGCCATTTGATCTCGGGCGCGATGCCGGTGAGTTGAGCGATGGCGCGCCGCAGGGCAATCGCGGAGCAGACGGTCAGGCGCGTGGCTTCCTGGGGACGGAGGTCGGGACGCAGGAGCACGGAGAACCACAAGCCTTTGCGGGAGGGCGACGCCCATTTGCGTCCCAGGCGCCCGCGGCCGTTGGTCTGGGATTCGGCAAACACCGCCACGCCTTCTTTCACACCATCCCGGGCGAGTTTCTCCACGATGTCATTGGTGGACGTGGTCTGCCGAAAAACGCGGATGTCGCGGCCTACTAAACAGCCTGTGCCCAGCCGTGCCAGCAGGTCATCGGCCAGCAGCAAGTCCGGCGCGCTGAGCAATCGGTAGCCCAAGTGCGGACTGGCCTCAATGTCGAAGCCCAGGGAGCGCAGTTCCTGCACCCTCGCCCAAATGGCCGCCCGGCTCACCTCGAGGCTCTGCGACAATTCAGCGCCCGAAACCGCGCCGGTTCCCGCCGCGCGCAACGCTCCGAGTATTTTTACGTCCAGGCTCATCGCGGTGGCTCAGGCCTCAAAATCCAGGCCGATATCCACTGCCGGGGCTGAGTGTGTCAGCGCGCCCACCGATATGAAATCCACGCCCGATTCGGCGATGGCGCGGAGGGTGTCGAGATGGACCCCGCCGCTTGCCTCGGTGAGGGCGCGCCCGGCGATCAAATGCACGGCTGCGTGCAGTTGCTCGGGGGGCATATTGTCCAGCAGGATAAAGTCCGCCCCGGCTTCCGCCGCCTGCCGGGCCTGCTCCAGGGTGTCCGCCTCCACTTCCACCTTCAAATTGGGGCAATGTGCCCGGGCGCGCCGGACCGCCACGGCAATGGGATTCGGGAGTTCCCCGGCCAGCGAGGCCAGGTGGTTGTCCTTGATCAGCACCATGTCGAACAGCCCTATGCGGTGGTTGGTGCCTCCCCCGCATTTCACCGCGTATTTTTCGAGCCGACGCAGGCCCGGTGTGGTTTTGCGGGTGTCAAGGATGCGGGCTTTGGTGCCGACCGCCAGTTCCACATAGCGTGCGGTGAGGGTGGCGACGCCGGAAAGACGCTGGACGAAGTTCAAGGCCACCCGTTCGGCGGTCAGGACGGCTCGCGTTGGCCCGGAAATGGCCAGCAGCGGCGTGTTGGGGCCGACCTTCTGACCATCCTGTGCCTGGCGCAGGCAAAGCACTTCCAGCGAGAGACTTTGGAACGTGATTTCGGCCAGTTCAATCCCGGCCAACACAAGGCTCTCGCGGGCGTTCATGACGGCCCGGCATTGCGCGGTGATGGGGACAGTAGCCAGCGTGGTCACATCGCCGCTGCCGACATCTTCGGCCAGGGCGAGACTCACAATCTTCCGCAGGTCCTCAAGGCATAGGG
>JBBQYD010000559.1:0-3689 GCA_038209025.1 Verrucomicrobiota bacterium
GTTCACCGTCAACAACAGCGGAACACTAATCATGTAAAAGTCGCCAAAAACTCCCAACGCCCATTATTTGATCACCCCTGGATTTCCTAGGAAACTGAGGGGTTTAGAGCGTGTTTTGGCCGCTATGGGATGGCTGTGAAAATGAACCTGTTCGACTACTCGCCGCCGGTGAGAGTTTGGATCCTGGTTTTATTGTACGCCGTCGAGTTATCCGCCAGCCTTTGGATGGCCTATGAATTGCGGTTCGACTTTATGTTGGAAGCCGCCAGCCAGCACGAGCGGTTATTCGTCCTGTTGTGGCTCATTCCCATCCAGCTCATTCTTCTGGGCTTGTTCCACCAGCTTACCCCGCTTTTGGGTTACTTCAGCACCCCCGACCTGGCTCGCGTCTTTCATGCGCTGACCATTAGCGCAGCCATCGCCGTAGCGGTCTGGATAATATGGGGAACCGGCTACGCCCCGCCGAGAGGCGTTATCGTCGTGGATTTCGTATTCGGCCTTACCGGCATTACCGGCGTCCGCCTGGCCATGCGCACGATGCGGGAGTCCATCGGATCGATCAACAAGCTCGCATCAACGCAGGGAAGGCGGCGCGTTTGCATCATCGGCGCGGGGGATTCCGGCGCCGTTCTGGCGCACGAACTGACTCTCAAACCGGGCTACGGTCTGGATCCCGTCGCTTTTTTTGACGATGAGGCCCGCAAATGGAATTCCCGGGTTCATGACATTCCCAACCTGGGCCCGCCGGAGAAGCTCATGGATACGGCTGCAAAATTGCATATCCAGGAGGCAATCATTGCCATGCCTACCGCTCCCGCCAAACGGATCGGTGAGATTGTCCGCCTTTTGCAGCGGGTAGGCTTGCCCTGCAAAACCGTCCCCTCCCTGGACCAATTGGCGCTGGGCCAGGTCCGCGTGAGCCAACTGCGCAATGTCGAGGTCCAGGATTTGCTCGGACGCGAGCGCGTGGACCTGGAAATCGAAAACATCCGCCAAATAATTAATAACCGCGTGATCCTCGTAACGGGCGCCGGCGGCAGCATCGGCAGCGAGCTTTGCCGCCAAATCGCCACCTACCATCCCAAACAGTTGTTGCTCGTGGACCAGTCGGAGCCCAACCTCTTTCAGATCGAGCAGGAACTCATCGGCCTGGACCATGGCCAGCGTATCACCGCGTTGATAGCGGACATCACCGACCGGGCTCGCATCGAAGAGATCCTTTCCACTCTTCGTCCCGCGGTCATCTTCCACGCCGCGGCCCACAAACATGTGCCTTTGATGGAGTATCAGCCCGGCGAAGCGATCAAGAATAACAGCCTCGGCACTGCCCAACTCGCTGATCTGGCCCTCGAATTCAAAGTGGATCGCTTCATCCAGGTGTCCACCGACAAGGCGATCAACCCCACCAGCGTCATGGGAGCCACAAAACGGCTCGCGGAGATGTACATTCAATCGTTGTATGCCGCCGAGCCGGCCCGGACCAAGTTCATGACCGTCCGCTTCGGCAACGTTCTTGGCTCCTCCGGCAGTGTCATCCCGCGGTTCACCAAACAGATCGCCGCAGGCGGCCCGGTGAAGGTGACCCACCCGGAGATGACCCGTTACTTCATGACCATCCCCGAGGCCTCCATGCTGGTGCTGCAGAGTGCCGCCCAGGGAACCGGCGGCGAAATCTTCGTTCTGGATATGGGCAAGCCCGTCAAGATCGTTGACCTCGCCCGCCAAATGATCGAGTTGAGCGGATTGAAGCCCTACGACGACATCCAAATCGAATTCACCGGCATCCGGCCGGGCGAAAAACTATTTGAGGAGCTGACGCACACCGGCGAGAATTTTGCCCCCACCAACCACCCGAAAATCTGCCGCTACCTTTCCCAACCCGTTGATCTGGGAGACATCCGGGGAACCCTGGAGACCTTGCGCGCGAAGCTCCACCACGCGCAACCCACGGAAATCAAGCAACTCTTGCAACAGGCGCTCCCCGATTATACCCCCTATATGGACCCGGGCGAACCGGAGCCGCATACGATCATTCCACTCAGGGATTTTGCGCGCCAGTCACCCGCCAGCCTGGGGAGCTGAACCGTCGCGAACGGCGTCCACGAAGTATTTGTAAAACTTCCAGAATGACAACAAACAATCCAGTTCCTTCAAATTCCTTCCCAGAACTCACCGCCCGGCTATTGTCAGATACCAAGGTCTGGCTCGTCACTGGCTCCGCCGGGTTCATCGGCTCCCACTTGGTTGAGGCCCTCCTCAATCTCAACCAACGCGTGATCGGGCTCGACAATTACTCGACTGGTTCCCGCCGCAATCTGGAGCAGGTTCGCGAGGCGGTCGGTCCCACCAAATGGAAGAACCTTTCTCAAACTGACGGCGACACTCGCAACGCAGACACCTGCCAACAGGTCTGCCGTGGAGTCGATTATGTTTTGCATCAAGCCGCCCTGGGCTCCGTCCCGAGATCCATCACCCAGCCGTTGGAATCGCACGCCAGTAATGTCACTGGTTTTTTGAACCTGCTCGTCGCCGCGAAGGATAACGGGGTCAAGCACTTCACCTATGCCTCGAGCAGCTCGGTTTACGGGGACCACCCGGACCTGCCAAAAGTTGAGGATAAGATTGGCCGCTGCCTTTCGCCCTACGCGGCGACCAAGCGCGCCAACGAAATTTATGCCGATGTCTTCACACGATGTTACGGCATGCCGACCACCGGTTTGCGCTACTTCAACGTGTTCGGCCCCCGCCAGGATCCGGATGGCCCCTACGCCGCCGTGATCCCGAAATGGATCGCCGCCCTCATCAAGAACGAGCCGGTCTTTATCAATGGCGATGGCGAAACCAGCCGCGATTTCTGCTACGTGGCCAATGTTGTTCAGGCCAATCTCCTCGCGGCCACCCAGCAACGCGCTGAACCCGCCAGCGAGATTTATAATGTGGCCGTGCATGCCAGGACCACTCTCAACACACTTTTCAGTTTATTACGCGATCAGTTGCTGCCGCATTACCCCTGCTTGAGGGATTACCGCCCCGTCTATCGCGATTCCCGCCCGGGAGATGTGCGCCATTCCGAGGCGGATATATCGAAGGCTGCGCGCTGCCTCGGCTATCGGCCCTCGCACGCCATCGCGCAGGGATTGGCGGAAGCCCTGGATTGGTATCGCTCGCATCCGGGTTGATTCTGGCTTCAGCCCTTGCAACCCCTTAGAATGCCGAACGGAAGACGTCCTTTATGAAGATCAACCATTGGAAAAAAGTTCTCCTGATCGTGTTAGCCATTGGCCTGTTCCTGACGGCCGGCGGCTTTGCCAGCTATTACGGTTACGTTCACGTACGGCAGACGCGCCTGGTCAAAAAGGCGCACGGCTATCTGGAGGAATCCAAACTTCGAAACGCGCAACTCTGCCTCCAACGCGCGCTGCGCTATGATCCCAAGGATGTGGACGCTTGCCGTCTGATGGCGGAATTGGCCGAACGGTCCCGTTCACCCGAAGCCTTTATCTGGCGCAACCGCGTTGTGGATCTTAGCCCAGGCTCCCTGGATGACCGCCTTGCCCTCGCAAAAACTGCCCTCGCGTTCCGCGAATACGCCGCGGCAACCAACGCGCTCGAAGGCGTCGCTGCGCAAGACAAAAAATCACCCGCTTACCACAATCTCGCGGGCCTGGTCGCTTTAGCCGTCCAGCAGG
>JBBQYD010000560.1:0-3685 GCA_038209025.1 Verrucomicrobiota bacterium
GGTTGGGCAGCTCCCCGGTTTTTTCAAATTGCCTGAGTTCACGAATGAACTGCGCGGCGCGGAACACATCGGGAATATTCATATCCCAGCCCACGGTGTTGGTGCAAAGATAAGGGCCGAGGGAAGCCACCGCCGGGCGGCTGCGGATGCGCAACGCGGCGGACGCGGACTGATTGGTCCAGTCTTTCCACGCGTCCAGAAAGGCGATGCGGCCTTTGCGCGCGGGGTCGGCCCAGGACTTTTCGGTGATGGCGAACTCACCGTAATCCCGCAGCGTTCGGCCATGCGCCAGGGCGTTGTCCCAGAGGAACCCGGCGGGCGAGTAGGCCAGCGCGTCGGTATCATCGTCCTCCATGCCGTCCGGATAGCTGCGCGGAAAGCCGGCAAACGACTTCTCCAGGTAATCCGTCGCAAACGAGGTGGTGGCCCATTGGTGGCCGTCCGCGCTGAGGATGCCCGAGCAGTAGGTGTTATCCAACAGCACGAATTGACGCGCGATCTGGTGCTGGTTGGGCGTGATGGGTTCGCCAAAGACGCACAAGGAAGGGTCGCCATTGGCCTCCTTCATATCGCCGAGGACCTGGTCGTAGGTGCGATTCTCCTTGATGATATAGACCACGTGCTTGAACATGCCCGGTTCACCGGCGCGCTCGGGCACGGGCCGGGGCGGCTGGTCCGGCCGGCGCCGGGCGGCGGCTTGTTTCAAGGCCGGGTAGCGCAGGTTGCGCAGGGCCACCGCCGTGTGGCGTTTGAGCTCGCGGGCCGAAGGCACGGGAACCAGCGAGACCGAGCCGAAATACTGGTGCGAAGTAAACTTGGCGGGCTCGCCGGGGGCGAGACGTTTGCCCGACCCGATGCCTTTGATGTTCGCCACGCACAACTGCTGGCGTTTGGAATCGAGGGCGATGGCTCCGGGGAACCAGCCCACGGGAAGCAAGCCCAGCAACTCCGAGCGGCCCGGCCGGAAGCGGACCACGCCAACGGCATTCTGCGAGCCGTTGCACACATAAAGTCTCCGGCCCGCGAGATCGAACGCCAGGGCGTTGGGACTCGCGCCGAACAGGTCCGCCGGGTTCTGCCTCATCCAGATCGTTTCGATCACGCGGTCGGAGCGCGTATCCAGCACGGAAAGGGTGTCGCTGCCCGCGTTTGCCACCACCACATACCGCTGGTCAGGGGAGACGGCGAGCGCCGAAGCGTGAAGCCCCACCAGCACTTCTTTGATGGGCGCGCGCCCCGCCAGGTCCACCATCGTGAGCGAGCCTTCGCTCGCGATGTGCCGCACGGCGTCCACCCGCACCCGCGTTCCCCGGCCCGCCGGCCCCGTGAGATCGCCCGCCCCCGGGCGGCGTCCGCCCCAATTGCTCACGTAGGCCTTGCCCGCCGCGAGCGCGACATCATATGGGGCCACCCCGGCGTCCCACGAACGCAGCAGGTTGCCGGTCAAGGCATCGAGCTCCAGCAGGCGGTTGGAAAGGTTCCCCGCCACATACAGCCGCCGGCCGTCCGGTGATAGCGCCAGCCCCGCGGGAATCTCCAAATCCCGCCCCGGCGCCCCCGCTCGCGGCAGGGAGAAGCTCTGGCTGGCGCGCCATTCTCCGCGGTTCTCGAGCCGGAACACTTTGATGCCGCCGTTCACACTGGAGAGATAAATGCCCTGGCCGTCCGGCGTGAAAATCAGGCCCGTGTAGCTCACCTGCGCCGATTTGTCCGGCTGCAGAATTTGCGGCGAAACCGCCGCCGGACTGCCTTCGGCAGGCAGGAGAATTCGCTGGCGGATATCCCCGGTGCGCGGCTCCATGATGAGCAGCTCGGGCGTCTTGCCGGAAACCGCCAGCCACCGTCCATCCGGACTCAACGCGATCGCCTGCGGACGCAGGCCCGGCAATTCGATCTGCCGGCCCGCCGGGGTAAGCATCTGGTTCACCGGCGTGCTGAAGGTGTTGCTGCTGAGAATGCCCACCGGCAAATCGGTTGGGGGGGGAAACTCCGCGCCGGCCACCCCGCAAACGGCCAGCCAGGCGGAGAGGATTTCAGTCCTGAGATTTCGCACGGACAAAGTGTCGAGTTGCACACCCGTCCCCGTCAAACCGAAACGCTAGGGTCCCTGGCAATCCCGCGGGCTTGGGGTGCCCGGGCCGCTCGTCACGGTCTATGGCAGGGGAGTTCCCCGCGAGCGCCATTCCGTGGGGGTCACCCCGGTTTTGCGGCGGAACAGGCGGGAAAAGTAATGTTCATCCTCGAAACCCGCCTCCCGGGCGACCCGCTTTACCGGGAGGGTATCGTGGGCGAGCAAATTGCGGGCGCGAATCAACCGGAGTTCGAGAAGGTACTGGTGCGGACTCAGCCCGGTGTGCTGTTGGAAAGTGCGCCGCAGCCAGCTATAGCTGACGCCCAACCTTCCGGCCATCACCGGCAGGTCGAGTTTGGTCAGGAGATTGGATTGCATGTGCTCGACGACTTGCTGAATGGCGGAGGTGGATTCCCGCAACCCGGTGAAGCGCGCCTGTTGGGCGGAGTAGAGCAGGCCCATCATGTCCCCCAGGATGCCGGCCAGCACCTGCTGCAAGGCCGGCTGGTTGGCCTGCACCGCCTCCAGCGCCCGGGTGAACAATCCCCGCAGGGCCGCCTCGGGAGCGGGGTAAATCACCGCGTGCTGCGCGGCAAAGAACCCTTCTTTTGTCCAGCGCCGCACCTGGGCGCCGCCGAACCCGATCCAGTGTTCCTCCCACCCGGTGTCCGGCATGGGACGGTAGCGGTGCCAGACGCCGGGGAACAAGAGAAAGACGCTGCCGGCTTCGAGGGTCTGGCGCGGCATGCGGGCCGTTTCCAGCCAGCCACGCCCCCGGGAAATGTAAACCACCTGGTGATCATGGAGCACCCGCCCCCGGGCCCAATCAAACGCGTAGCCCTTGGGGTGACCCTCCGGTGGATACGGCAGGTGCGAGCCGATGAGGGTTTCGCCGACCGTGGTCACGAACAGCCCCCAGGCCTGATCCCGCTTGCTCAACGGAAAGTACCGGTAGAGCCGCGGATTCTGTTTATGTCCAATCTCAGCTTCCATGGAGTCTGTTAGAAGGCAATTTAGCTGCCCCGGTGCTGTGTCAAATTGTCCACTAAACAAGTCACGGTGTCCATTGCTGAAACCAAGCGCCTCAGCTAAAGTTTCTTATAGGTCAATAGCCCGGAAACTGAAATCCCACACGTAACAGGATTTTATTAAACACTTAATGCCCATGAAACCCTCCCGTCGTCTCACGTTCATCAAAACTTTGGTTTGCGCGGCGTCCCTCATCCTCGCCCCTGCCGCCAAAGCCGTCATCCTGGCCCCGTACAGCCCGGACGCGGATACCCTTCACCTTTGGCACATGGATGCCGGCGCGGCACCCGTGCCCAATGCGGTCACGGGGGCGCCAAACCTGGTGGGTTTGCTCAATGGCGCGACCTTGGGGAATGCCTCCTACCCGGGATTTAGCACGGCGTTGAATACTGTGGATGGAGGCCAGGATCTCCTCACCGAGCGAAATGCGCTGATAACCCCGTCCACCGCCGCCACGCCGGGGAACGTCACCATCACCCTGGCAAACACTGCCAACGGAGCCTTTACCTTTGAAGCCGTCGTGCGGATCGGGTTTGATCCCTTGAAAAACTTCGGCACCACAGCCAACTTCGGCAACAACCGCAC
>JBBQYD010000561.1:0-3670 GCA_038209025.1 Verrucomicrobiota bacterium
CGTCACGTCATAGGCTTCACGCCGCGCATCCTGGGGCACAATGCCCGCCGCTTGGATCATCCGGCAATACTCGCGGGCGCTGCCGTCCGCAATGGGCGGTTCATTGGCATCCAACTCGATGACCGCGTTATCGATACCGTAGCCCGCAAACGTGGCGAGCACGTGCTCCACGGTATGGAC
Source organism: Verrucomicrobiota bacterium (assembly GCA_038209025.1). Lineage (GTDB taxonomy): Bacteria > Verrucomicrobiota > Verrucomicrobiia > Limisphaerales > UBA8199 > JBBQYD01. The sequence goes on from JBBQYD010000561.1 coordinate 181, forward strand.
GCGCGTGTTGCCTTTGGCCAGCGTGGTGGAACGGTTGGTTTCCGCCACATTTTCCACCCGGGCCTCAATTTCCGGTTTGCCCTCCAGGTCCACCCGGCGGAACCGGATCCCGCTGTTGGCCGGCGCGGGTTGAAATGTCATGGTCACCCGGTTGCCACTGTGCAGGCCGGTGCCTGAGTAACTCGCCGGGCGCTCTATTGTTTGCTGCTGTAGCACGGTGCCATTAAACAAACGGATAAGCTGATTAGCAAGTTTCCGCTTGGGCTTTGCTCTCCGGTCAGGTCGGACTTGCCCTCCCGATGCCCTGAAACGGACCGCGATCCATCAGGAATGTACCGGTCAATGCACCGAAACCGGCAAAGGGACCGCTTCGCCCCCCCCCGCCGTCCAGTTGATCGCCCCGCCGCAAGCATCCTACGACTGCGAGGCTTTCAAAGCCTGGTCGATATCCGCCTTGATGTCCTCGGCATCTTCCAAGCCGATGGAGAGGCGAATGTAGTCGGCGGTGACACCGGTTGCTTCCTGCTCCTTGGCGGTCAATTGCTGGTGGGTGGTCGAGGCTGGATGGATCACCAGGCTCTTGGCATCGCCGATGTTCGCGAGGTGCGACAGCAGCTTCACGGAGTCAATGAACTTGCGCCCGGCGGGCAAACCGCCTTTGATGCCGAACCCAAGAATGCCGCCGAAACCGCCCTTCAGGTATTTGGTGGCCAGCGCGTGGCTCGGATGCCCTGCCAAACCGGGATAATTCACCCAGGAAACCAGCGGATGCGCTTCCAGGAATTTCGCAATTTCCATGGCGTTGAGGCAGTGTTGTTTCTGCCGCAGGGTCAGCGTTTCCAACCCCTGCAAAAACTGAAAGGCGTTAAATGGGCTGAGGGCCGCGCCGATATCTCTCAGCAAGGTGACGCGAATCTTCAGGATAAACGCCACATTGCCCATCCCGGGAACGTTGCCCAGGGCATCCCAATAAACCAACCCGTGATAGCTGGGGTCCGGCTCGGTGAATTCCGGGAATTTCCCGCTGTTCCACTTAAACTTGCCGGAATCGATGATAATGCCCCCCAACGAAGTACCATGCCCGCCAATATATTTGGTGGCCGAGGAGGCAATGATGTCCGCCCCGTGGTCGATCGGCCGCACCAATCCCACCCCCACGGTATTATCCACCACCAGTGGGATGCCGGCCGCATGGGCGATTTCCGCGATTTTTTCAAAATCCGGCACGTCGAGCTTTGGGTTTCCGATGGTCTCGATATACACGGCTCGCGTTTTGTCGGTGATGGCCTTGCGAAAGGCTTCGGGATCGCGGGAATCGACAAATACGGTTTTGCGCCCGAGCTTGGCCAGGGTGTAATGCAGGAGCGTGTAAGTGCCGCCATACAGGTTGTTGCCGGCCACAATCTCATCCCCCAACCGGGTGATGGACAACAGTGAATAGAAGATGGCTGACTGCCCTGAGGCCACCGCCAGCGCCCCGGTCCCGCCTTCGATGGCGGCCATGCGCTTTTCAAACACGTCGGTCGTGGGGTTCATGAGCCGCGTATAAATATTGCCGAACTCCTTGAGGGCAAACAGATTCGCGGCATGTTCACTGCTCTTGAACACGTAGGAGGTGGTCTGGTAAATGGGCACCGCCCGGGCACCTGTGGTGGGATCGGCCACCTGCCCGGCGTGCAGCGTCAACGTACTAAGTCGATGTGTGTTGCTCATAAATTGTCATGAAATATTACCGTTCCACCGTTCATCAAGTTGTGCCAGGCTTTTTCCTGAACTCCAAACCGGATTGTGCCTTGCACGCCGTGGCCGTCGGCAGCTTGGGAACCCATTACTTCCCGGCAAACAACTGCAGCAAACGCGTATGAATGCCGCCAAAACCCCCATTGCTGAAAACCACCACCACGTCGCCCCCCATCGCGCTCTTCTTCAAATGCGCGGTGATGGCATCCACATCTGGCAGATAGTCCGCTTGTTTCCCGAGGCTTTTCAGGTCACTCATCAGTTTACCAGGGTCCAACCGATCCTCGGGCGCGAGCAGTTCCAGGCGGGCGATCTGCGCCACCACCACGGCATCCGCATCCGCAAATGCATCGGCCAGTTGTGTCTGAAAAATATTGCGCCGGGTCGTGTTGGTGCGCGGCTCAAAAACGGCCCAGATTTTTTGGTGAGGATACTTGATGCGCAACGCCCGGAGAGTCTCGCGGATGGCCGTGGGATGATGCCCGAAATCGTCCACCACCGTGATGCCATTGACTATCCCGCGAATTTCCATCCGCCGCTTGATGCCGGTGAAGGTATCGAAGGCGGATTGTATCTGGTGATTCTTGAGCCCGTAGTGTTTGGCGCAGGCCACCACCGCCAGGGCGTTGCGGACGTTCAACTCGCCAACCATGTTCGTGTGAAACTTGAAGCTGGGAATTTCAAACTCCGTTGCCGTCGGGCCATAGCGCACGTTGAAGGCCTGCACCGCATTGCCCTCTCCCAACCCGAACCGCTTCACCGGACAATGAGTCACCTTCACCAGGGATGCCAGCCGGGGATCATCACCGTTGGCCAGGAGCAATCCATTGCGCGGCACCAGGCGGATGAAATGGTTGAACGAAGTCTTGATTGCCTCCAGATTCGGGAAGATGTCCGCATGATCGAACTCCAGGTTGTTCAGCACGGCGACCTCCGGGAGATAATGAACGAACTTGCTGCGTTTATCAAAGAACGCGGTGTCATATTCATCGCCTTCGATGATGAACCAGTCGCTTTCCGTGAACCGCGCCCCCTGCCCAAGGTTGGTTGGAATCCCCCCTATCAGGTAGCTCGGGTTCAGCCCGTTGTGCTCAAAGACCCAGGTCAGCAGCGCCGTCGTGGTCGTCTTGCCATGGGTGCCCGCAATCACGATCGATCGTTTCCCACGAATGAAGAACTCCTTCAGCAGCTCCGGGAGCGAGCAGTATCGCAGCTTGTGGTCCAGCACGTATTCCGCCTCGGGGTTGCCCCGGGAAATGGCATTGCCAATCACCACCATATCCGGCTTGTGGGCCAGGTTCTGCTCGGCGTAGCCCGGAAAAACCTCAATCTTTCGCTCGGCCAAAAAAGTGGACATCGGGGGATATACGTTCTGGTCCGACCCCGTGACTTTGACCCCTTTCTCCTGCAGGGCCACCGCCGCGGAAGCCATCGCCGTGCCGCAAATCCCGACAAAATGAACCGATTGAATGCGCGAAAACATCGCCGCTATAATAGGACTGCCATCCCGGCAGGAAAGCGAAATTCAGAAAGCCAGACACAAACCGATTGAATAGTCCACGCTCGTGGGGCAGAGCGATATTTGCGCTCCAGAGTACCGGGCAAATACACGGCTCCATACCCTCGGTGCAGGTCAGCGTCGTGGGTGGCCTTCACCCGTAGCAGATGCTCCTGCAATTGGGTTATGAGCGACTCGGGAAGGCCGTGCCACTCATAAGTGCCAGTACCTGCCGGGCCTCCTCATGGGCCA
>JBBQYD010000562.1:0-3666 GCA_038209025.1 Verrucomicrobiota bacterium
GAAACGTCGGTGGAAAAACGCGTCGGCAAGGAACACTTCCTGGGCGTCACCGTGCAGCCCATGGTGTCCCTGGATGGCTATGAGTTGATCATCGGCAGCAGCCCCGACGCGCAATTCGGCCCCGTGTTGTTGTTCGGTTCCGGGGGCCAGTTGGTGGAAATCTTCAAAGACCGTTCACTCGGACTGCCGCCGCTCAACGCCACGCTGGCCCGGCGCATGATGGAGCAAACTCGCATTTTCGAGGCTCTCAAGGGCGTGCGCGGGCGTGCGCCGATAAACATCGCCGCCCTGGAGGAACTGCTCGTCCGCTTCAGCCAACTGGTGGTGGAACAGCCTTGGATTGCCGAAATTGACATCAACCCGCTGCTGGCCTCGCCCGAGCGCCTGATCGCCCTGGATGCCCGGGTCGTTCTTCATGGCAAAGACATGACGGAAGCAAAACTGCTGCATCCGGCGATTCGTCCGTACCCGACGCAGTACGTGCAGCCTTGGACCCTGAAGAGCGGCGCGCCGGTGCTGATTCGGCCGATTCGTCCGGAAGATGAGCCGTTGCTGGTCAAATTCCACGAAACCTTGTCTGAAGAAAGCGTTTACTATCGTTACTTCAGCCAGTTGAAGCTCGATCAGCGCGTGGCGCACGAGCGGCTTACGCGCATGTGCTTCAACGACTACGACCGCGAAATTGCGCTCGTTGCCGAGCACAAGGATCCGAAGACCGGAAATCGGGAGGTCTTGGGCGTCGGCCGTCTGAGCAAGGCGCGCGGCATCAACGAGGCCGAGTTCGCAATGATCATCAGTGATCGTTTCCAAGGGCAGGGTTTGGGCACAGAATTGCTCAAGCGCCTGGTGCAGGTTGGTCGTGACGAAGGGCTCCAACGCATTACTGCCAGTATGCTGCCGGAAAATCACGCCATGCATCACGTGAGCAAGAAGGTGGGCTTCAAGCTCAACCGGGCCGCCAATACGCAGGAATTCCGCGCCGAGATACTCCTGGGCGAGTAAGACAAACGGAACAGTTTGATACCCGGCGGCGGTCCCAGCGGACCGCCGCCGTTTGGTTCAGGCCTTGGGCAAAGCACCGAAGGCCAACTGGCCGGGCGCTGGAGGCGAGCTTTTTCCGGAAGCGGAGAACCGCGAATGCACATTGAGAGCCGAAGGTTGCCAGTGGCGGCTTTTTTAAAATCTCATTGGGCGGCGCGGCAACCCGTTACAGGCAGTTGGCCGGGATCAAAAACCTGAACTCCGCCTGAAGTTTTTGTGGTGATGCCCATTACTCTCCAATCCCCCCCCCACAGTCATTGCGAATTCAGCTTTGGCCGGGAGGCAGTTCACCGGTAGGATGTGGGAATGATCGTGGAACTGATCAATACCGGGAGCGAGTTAATGCTGGGCCGCACTCTCAATACACACCAGCAGTGGTTGTGCCGCAAACTGGCTGACCTGGGGTATGTGGTGAGCCGGCAGGTCGCGGTGCCCGATACCGGGAAGGACATCCAGGAGGTGGTGCGCGAAGCCTTGGGCCGGGCGGACCTCATCATTGCCACTGGCGGACTCGGGCCAACTTCGGATGACCTGACACGCGAACTCATCGCTGACCTTTTGGGAAAGAAGCTGTTTCCGGACGCGACCGTTGCGAACGCCATCGATGCCTATTTTGCGGGCCGCAATCGGGCGGCACCGGCGCGGACCAAAGTGCAGGCGCTGGTTCCAGAAGGGGCCTTGGTCTTGGCGAATCAACACGGAACGGCGCCGGGCCTGGCGATGGAGGTGTATCCGAACAAGCTGCGGGCAGGGGGCCAATCAAGCTGGCTGGTGATGTTGCCGGGGCCTCCGCGAGAACTGCGCCCGATGTTCGAAGACGCCCTGGTGCCGTTGCTGCGTCGCGTGCTTCCGCCGACGGAGGAGTTTGTGTGTCGCATATTGCGCGCCACCGGGATCGGTGAATCCATCGTGGAGCAAAATGTGGGGCCGGCACTGGCCCCGGCGGTGCAAGCAGGTTTGCAGCTCGGGTACTGTGCCCGAACGGGCCAGGTCGATGTGCGGTTGGCGGCACAAGGTTCCAATGCCAGATCTCTGGTGCAGGAGGCTGCAAGAGTGGTGCTTTCCCGGATCGGACCCTATCTCTATGGCAACGAAGAGGAAGAGATCGAGGAGGTCATTGTGCGGATGCTGACGCAACGAAAGGAGACACTGGCGGTGGCGGAATCTTGCACCGGCGGGTGCCTGGCAAACCGGATAACCAACGTGCCCGGAGCATCCGCGGTGTTTCTAGCGGGCTTGGTGACTTACAGCAACCAGGCTAAACAGAAGTTCCTGCGGGTCAAAGCCGCTTCCATTGCGGAACGTGGTTCAGTGAGTGAATTGGTCGCCCGCGAAATGGCCGAGGGGGCACGGGTCCGAGGCAAGGCGGATTACGCATTGTCGATTACCGGGATTGCCGGGCCGGGTGGGGGGACTGCGGCTAAACCCGTGGGCACGGTGTTCATAGGCCTGGCTGGCCCCTTCGAAACCATCGTTGAGCATAACCTGAACACGTGGGACCGTGAGACCTTCAAGTATGTGACGTCCCAGCAGGCGCTGGAGATGCTGCGTCGGGCGGTCGTGCGTCGTCAGAAATCCGGGGAATAGCGGGTCCGAATCCGGGAGGTCGGTTTGCGGGTTTGTTGGGGAAATCACCGACTTACCGGCCAGGGCGAAGCGTGTTTATTTGGGTCATCTAAGAAGACTTATGCGCATCATCCTGCAGAACACCAAGACCGGCCTTTTTTACGCCGGACCAGAGAGTTGGACGGCGGACGACCTGGCCGCACTGACTTTCGAGCGAACCGATTCCGCAATGGATACCGTGTATGAGCGCAGGCTGGAGGATACCCGGCTGCTGATGAGGTTTGAGCGGCCCTTCCTGGAGATTCCGATGAGTATCGCCGGTTTCGGCCGGTGACAGGTATGCGAGCGTCCGGGCGAGGAGGCTGAAGTGGAGCGGTTGCAGGCAAGCTCTTTCGGCGCGGTTTTCGATCGCCTTGCGGGTGTCTCTGGAGGCGCAGGGAACGGAACGCAGTTGGCGGTTGGCCAGCCAGCTATATGCTGCGCTGGCGTCCAAACAGGCACCGTCCCGGGGCCGGATGGACCAGGCGAATCGGCAACCACGATGCTTGCTGCCGTTGCATGCTTACTGGGCCAGCACCCTCCAAAAGGCTGAATTGCCTGCCGGGATCGGAAGCACCAGGGATTGCGCCTGGTTGGTAAGCGTCACGTTCGTGGGCGTGGTCCAACCGGCCCCCAGACTGAGGCATTGCTGGATGTCATATTTTCGCCCCACATCACCCTCGACGGTCAGCTTGAATCCACCAGTGGTCCGGCTGAGTGACAGTTTTGGCGGGCTTACGATGGCAAGCAAATCATCACTGAAATCGGGAATGCCATCGTGATCACCGTCGTTCAGATCGTCTATGGACAGCACCCAAGTCAGGTAGTCTGGTTCACCGGTGGTGAGGGAGCCATCCGCGAAATCAACATAACCGTAGTAATTAGTGGGCCATCCGGCGTCGCGATCGAAGGTGGAACTGGTGAAATCAAAAGTCTGAAACGTATTCAGGTTTGTCCAGGAGGCTGGCTCAAGGGTGAGTTCGTTAAAGCGGTTGGCGGGAACTCGGGTGAACCCAATGG
>JBBQYD010000563.1:0-3664 GCA_038209025.1 Verrucomicrobiota bacterium
CCGGACAACTCTTGAACGCCTGTATGAAGATAAACGGGACAAGGAAGGGAAGGTAAAAGCTGGCAAAGCCCCGCCCGCTTTGCCGCCAGAGGCGCTTCGACAGGAGAAACACCGCATCCAGGCACAACTCCGCGCCGACTATCAGAACCTGATAGCCGCCTGGCCTGGTTACCGGAGTTACGAGTTCTTCTTTGCCGACGACCTTAACAACGCAAAGCTCAATTCGATTGCGAACTATTACGATTTTGTTCCCGGGTTTGAACGCTTGCTGGAACTCAATCAAGGTGACTTGCCCAACTTCTATGCGGCGGTCAATCGGCTGGCCTCCAAACCGAAAGCGGAGCGTCACGAGTGGCTGCGCGGGTTGGGGCAGAAGCGGCCCAGCCCCATCACGGAGCCCAGCCCGTAAGGAATGGCGGGACTGCCGGAAATTTGGGTCTGGCGATCAGCGAGCCGGTAGCGAATACTGCAACCTTTATCGACCATGGCCATGCAACCAAACACCACTCTCAGGTTCGGCTTCCTGCTCCTGTTCATCCAGACACTTGCCGGCGCGGCGGGAGCCTCGGATTTTAACTCCCCTTATTATGAGATCGGGTTTGCCCGAGACACCCCGGGGGTGAACTACTTCGCACTGGACGGCCTGGGCAAGGGCCAACTAAACGCCAGTTCGGCCAGGCCGCCGATTGCGGCGGCCAACCAGACCCTGCGGCTGCGAGCCACCGGGCCAGGCCGCTTTGCCTACTTCTCCGCGGACGCCACCAACCCTCCGGCCTGGGAAATCCAGTGTGATGAGCGACGCCTGCGGCTCAAAACCCGGTGGGTCGGGCAAGCGTCCGGGACGCCGTTTGAAATGGTTTTTGACCAGAAAGCCAACCACGCCACGCTGCTGGGGCTGATGGAACCTGGCGACCGGCAGGTGGCCCTGCCCTGCGTGCTGCACCTGCCCGACGCCGGCTCAGCCCGGATCACCTCCAGCGCCAGGCTGGGCAAACTCGACTACGACGCGCGCCGCTATGTCAAACCCGCCTGCGTGAAAGTCTCGTTTCCACCGGCCACCCGCGAGCGGAGAACGATCGAATACACGCTGGAGTTTTGCGCCATCCATCCCCGCGTGAAGGCTGGCCGGAGTGCCGCGCAGCTCGATGGTTTCCGGCGTGGTTTCCTCAACATTTTCCAGGTGAACCCCCGGCTTCAAATGCTGGCGAACAATGCCTCCAGTGACGCGGTCACTTTCACCTTGTTCAAATATTCGGAAGTGGCGCTGGCGGCGCCGCCGCTGGCGGAAGGCTTGACTTGCCTCGACCTGGTGCGGATGACGCTGGACCGTTACCTGGCGGGTGTGAAAGGGTATGGGCAGGTGGGTTACGGCGGGGCAACGGGCGGGGCTGATATCATCCCCTGGCCGACACCGTTCACCACCTCAGACACCCATCCATCGGTCCTGATTGCCGCGTGCAACTATGTGAAAGGGTCGAAAGACCTGGCCTGGGCCAGGCGCAATTATCCCGCGCTCATGACCTGGGCCAGGGAAATGCTGGAAACCGATCACGACGGCAACGGGTTGATCGAATACCCGGCCAGCGGAAATTATGGGGATCGCCCGGTGGTGAATCGCCGGCCCTCCAACTGGTGGGATACGATCAATTTCGGTCACGAGGATGCCTACGCCAATGCGCTGGCATACCGGGCCTGCGTGCTTTTCAGCGGCCTGGCAGGCCGTCTGGGCCACAAGGAAGACAGCGCCCGGCTGAAAAGCAGCGCGGAAAAATTGCGCGCCGCCTACGTGCCGGCCTTTATGAACCCGGGCACCGGCGTCCTGGCGGGCTGGCGCAGCCGCGATGGCAGCCTGCACGATTACTACTTCACCTTTGTGAATGGCATCGCCATTGCGTATGGCCTGGTCAACCGGCCGGAGGCCAATTCCATCATGGATCGGCTCCTGGCCAAAATGTCGGATGTCGGGTTCACCAATTTTCAACTGGGGTTGCCCGGCAACCTGGTGCCGGTGCGCAAGGGCGACTATGCGCTGCATGACACCCCACCGCACATTCACGGGGTTCCACAACTGGAGGATGGGTCGGACGGCTTTCAGTTTTACGAAAACGGCGGCGCCACCGGCTGTTTTGCGTATTTCACCATCAAGGCGCTTTACGATCTGGGCAGGGTTGAAGACGCGCGGCGGATTTTTTATCCCATGCTGGAGAGCTACGCGGCCGGGAATTTTCAAGGGTTCTGCGCTGATGGGTTATCCAAGGACTGGCGCGATTGGTCAGGAGGATGCCACGGGTACGAAGGGTTGCTGGTGGATAACTACCTGGCGCTGCTCGGGGTCTTCGATGATCTGAAGGCGCGGCCCGGGCGTGCGCGGCATTAGCCCGCAACCTGCGAAGGCGCGCCGCGAGAGCTGTGAGCTGCTTTAGAAGCGGTGGACGAGTTTTTCGATCAGGAATGTGCTTTCGCGCATGGCCTGTTCGCTGAACGGGCCGAACCATGCGGCCACTTTCCGGAACTGCTCAATAAAGGCCTGCTGGTCGCCGCGATCGACCATCTCAAGGTGGCGGTTGAGGGATTCGATGAAGTCGCGCAACAGCGCCCGGCGTTCCGCGGTGGCGAAGATGATTTCGGCGTACAGCTCCGGGTCCTGGGCAAAGAGCCGGCCGACCATGCCGAGTTCGAGGCGGTAGATGGGACTGGAGACTTCGAGCGTACGCGAGATGGGAATCTGACGGTCGCACAGGTACTGGCCGAAGGCAAACGTGGCAAAATGTCGCAGGGCCTGCACGATGCCCATCGTGCGGTCGTGTTCCTCGGCGGTGGCTTCCACCGGCACACTTCCCCACACGGAGAGCTGGTCGATCAGCCATTGGCAGGCGTCAGCTTCCCGGCCGGGGCTCGTCACCACGATCTGTTTATCCATGGAAACCGTGCTGGGCCCAAAGAGCGGGTGCAGTCCCACCACGGGCCCGGCATGGCCACGGAGCATGGCTGCGAGCGGCTCGCGCTTCAGGCTGGTGATATCGCACAGAACACAATGGGGCGGCAAATGCGGTCCAAGCTGAAGGGCAACGGCAGGCGTGACGGCGATCGGCACCGCGAGCAGCGCAAGGTCAATGCCTTGTGTCAGCTCCCCCACCTGCGGCCAGTCATCCACATCCAGAATCCGCACCGCATAATCGGACTGCGTGAAACAGCGCACAAAGAGACTGCCCATGCTGCCGCGGCCGCCCACGATGAGCACCCGGGCGCCGGGACGCACGCTGCGGCGGGCCAGGGTATTTAGCTGGCCCACGCGTGAGTTGCGCATGACAGTGCGGAACAAATCCTCTACGTAGTCCGGGTCCAGCCCGGCCTCGACGGCCTGGGCGCGCCGGGCGGAGATCAAGTCTTCCTCGCGGGCTGGATGGTGGGTGGGGAGGCCGCGCTGTTCCTTGACCGTCGCAACCTGCATCACCAGACCCTTGCGCCGGGCCAGCAGGCCCACGAGGTCCCGGTCGGTTTGATCAATTTGGCGGCGCAGTTCCTCAAGCCCGCTGGCGGAGGCGGGCTTCGCCACCGCCGGTGACAACCCATCATTCAGTTCGATATTCATTGATCGTGCGTACATAATCCACGGTCAGGGGCTGGGGGTAAAGAAATCTCCCATGCCTGCGCGCCCCACCCC
>JBBQYD010000564.1:0-3661 GCA_038209025.1 Verrucomicrobiota bacterium
ATTGTGCAAGTGGGCATTCAATCCATGGCGGATCGCTACACGTACCTGCCCATGATTGGTTTGGTGATCGCAATGGTCTGGGCCCTGGCTGATATCGTCTTGCGGTTAAAAACACCCCCGGTGGCCACCGCCCTAAGTTCTCTGGCGGTCCTCGCTTTGTTTTCCGCCGCCACCGCTCGCCAGATCGGTTATTGGGAGAACTCGGAAACGCTATTCTCCCGCACGGTGCAGGTTACGGAGAAGAATTACCTGGCCTGCAACAATCTGGGGTTCTACCTGGGAAGCATCGGGAAAACGGCGGAGGCGGTGGAAAACTACCGAAAATCGCTGGCGATCAACCCGCGCTATGAGGACGCGCTGAACAATCTGGGCCACGCTTTGGCCGCGCAGAAAAACTATGCGGAGGCGATCGCCTTGTACCGGGCGGCACTGGCCGTTCGACCCGACCAGGTGGAGGTGCATAACAATCTCGGCAACGCGTTGTCCGAGACCGGGCGGATGGATGAGGCCATGGAGCATTATGCGTTCGTGCTCAGCAAGAATCCGCTGCATGCCAACGCGAACAACAATTACGGCATTGCGCTGGCTATGAAAGGGCGGTTGCCCGAGGCGGTGGAACGATTCAAAGCGGCCATCCAGACCAAGCCGGATTACGCCGGGGCCTACAGCAACCTGGGGAATGCCTACGCGGTTTCAAAGCGATTGGAGATGGCGGAAGCCGCCTTTCGCAAGGCCATGGAACTGGATCCGCGCGACCCGCAGGCGCGGAACAACTATGCGAATGTCCTCGCGGAGCGTGGGCTTTTGCCGCAGGCAGTCGCTCAATATCGCATGGCCATCAGGCTGCGGGCGGATAATCCGGAGGCCCATCTCAACCTGGGCATGGCGTTGGTTCGAATGGGTGAAACCGCGGTTGCCCGTGAACACTTCCAGGAAGCTTTGCGGCTGCGTCCGGACTATCCGGAAGCGGCGAGGATGCTGGGCCGGTAGCCGGAAAGGCTCCGGGCGGGCTTTTGGCCCTAAAGTTTTTCGTGACTCTTTGCGGGGTTATCCTTAGTTTTTGTGACGTTGGCAATTTTAACAACTTAACTGCAATGCGCACACGATTTGATCTGACGCAGTCCGATATCCCCAAGAACTGGTATAATCTACTGGCCGATTTCCCTGAACCGCTGCCACCGCCGCTGCATCCTGGCACGCGGCAGCCGATTCCGCCGGAAGCGCTTGCAGCGATTTTCCCGGAGAATCTCGTCCGTCAGGAAATGTCTTTGGAACGATGGATTGAGGTGCCGGAACCGGTGCGCGAAATCTATGCGTTGTGGCGGCCTACGCCGCTCCTGCGCGCCGTTCGGTTGGAGCGGGCGCTCAACACACCGGCCCATATCTACTACAAATACGAGGGTGCCAGCCCGGCCGGCAGTCATAAAGTGAATACCTCCGTGCCGCAGGCCTACTTCAACAAGATCGCCGGCACCAAGCGGTTGGCCACCGAAACCGGCGCCGGCCAATGGGGAGCCAGTCTCGCCATGGCCTGCCAACTTTTCGGGTTGGAATGTAATATTTACATGGTCAAGGTGAGCTATCAGCACAAGCCTTACCGGCGGATGCTGATGCATACCTGGGGAGCTACCGTTCATCCCAGCCCCAGCGATCAGACGGAATTCGGACGCAAGCTGCTCGCGGAAGACCCGCAGTGTCCCGGCAGCCTGGGCATCGCCATCAGCGAAGCCATCGAAGACACCGTCACTCACCCTAATACCAAGTATTCCCTCGGCAGCGTGCTCAATCATGTGTGCCTGCACCAGACCGTCATCGGGGAGGAAACCATCAAGCAGATGGAATTGGCCGGTGAGGAGCCGGATGTCATTTTTGGCTGCTGTGGCGGCGGCAGCAATTTCGCCGGCCTGGTCTTCCCGTTTCTGCGCAGCAAGATCAAGGAAGGCAAAAACTACCGCCTGGTGGCCGTGGAGCCTTCGGCGTGTCCGACGCTGACCGAAGGCGAATTGCGCTACGACTTTGGCGACACGGCGGAAACCACGCCGCTGTTGATGATGTACACCCTCGGGCACAAGTTCATGCCGCCGTCCATTCACGCGGGCGGCCTGCGGTATCACGGCATGTCTCCCATGGTCAGCCACGCGCTGAAGCTGGGGCTGATCGAGGCCCAGGCCTACCACCAGACCCGGGTGTTCGAGGCGGCCACCTTATTCGCCCGCTCCGAAGGTCTGGTGCCCGCTCCAGAGTCCGCTCACGCCATCGCGGCCGTTATTGACGAGGCGATCAAAGCCCGGGAAGAAGGCAAAAAGAAAGTGCTGCTCTTCAACCTGTCAGGACACGGCCTGTTGGATCTGAGCGCGTACGAAACCTATCTCACTGGCAGACTGGTGGACGCCTAAACAAACCAAACAAACACAAAACCAACAATCAGATGAAAACATTGAAAAATGGCCTGCTCATAGCGGGTTGCCTGGCTTTAACGAGCCTGGCACAAGCTCAGCCCATTGTGGGCGCTCACTACCCTGCGGGGGTCGAAGGCATCAAGGGCGCATCCTTGCCGCCGCCCGGCTTCTATGTGCGCGACTACAATGTGTTCTACAACGCCGATCGGTTTGAAAACCTGGACGATAATTTCAACCTCTTTGGCTATATCAACGCCCCGCGCTTCATTTGGATGACGGACAAGAAGATCTTCGGCGCGAATTACGGCATGGACGTCCTGGCCACTTTCGGCCACATGGATTGGGATGCCGCCGGCAAGGACGATTACTTTGGCATTGGCGATATCCAAATCGAGCCGGTGTTGCTGTCCTGGAACTGGCAGCAGTTTGATCTGGCCGCCGGGTATGCCTTCTGGGCGCCGATTGGCGACTTCAGCCCGAGCCGTCCGGGCATGATCTCAAAAGGGTTCTGGTCACACCAACTGACCCTCGGCGGCACCTGGCATATCGACCAGGCAAAAACCTGGGCGTTCTCCCTGCTCAATCGTTATGAGTTCTGCCACGAACAAACCCAGACGCATATCAACCCCGGTCAGGTTTATACCGCCGAATGGGGCCTGAGCAAAACCTTGCGCGAGAACATGGATGTCGGCGTGGTGGGTTATTACCAGCAGCAGACCACTTATGACAACGGCGCTCCCGGGGCGATTGCCCACCTGGACCGCGTTTTTGGTGCCGGCCCGGAAGTCAGTGTTTTCTGCCCCAAGGCCGGTCTCTTCACCTCCTTGCGATATATCTATGAGTTCGAAGCGCGGTATCGTCCGGAAGGTCACCTGGTCACTTTGACTTTCACCAAGCCGCTTTAATCCTGGCTGCTTTTCAATACCGGTCGAAGTTGGTCGCTAGTGACCGATTTTGACCGGTTTTTGTTTGTACATCCATTGTGTTTGCACTTTGGCTTTGGTTTAATGGCTGCGGATGAGCAATCGTAGCGCGCTGATAAAGCGAAACACTAAAGAGACCCAGATCACTCTCAAACTGCGGCTTGATGGTTCTGGCAAGTCTATCATCCGCACCGGCATACCTTTTTTTGACCACATGCTGACCCTGTTTGCGAAGCATGCAGTGGCGGATCTGGATCTGAAGTGCAAAGGAGATCTGGAAGTGGACGCGCATCATACGGTGGAAGACTGCGGAATCGCTTTGGGACAGGCCTTCTTACA
>JBBQYD010000565.1:0-3628 GCA_038209025.1 Verrucomicrobiota bacterium
GGCAGCATCAGTTGTAAGCCAAAAGCTCCGCTTGCGAATATCGAAATCATCAGCCGTGCCCATCCTCTCTGAAATCGGGGTCTATGCCGAACCCGGAGAAGCCGCGCTCAAGCGCTAGCCGGTTGAACCAGGCGGTCTTTCCCCGCCCCGGTTTTCAGATCCACACCCGAGCCGATGGCCTTGGCCCGCTCCCGTGACACGGGCGTAATAGCATACTGGGTATGCCTCATACGCTCATGGGAAAGAACTTTGAGGCAGGGGTGGCCCGCCTTGGCTACCGCACGCTGAAGGGCTGATGCCAATCGCTCCAGGCTGACCACTCGCCCGCCCCTGATTTCGTCCGCAACCGGCAGAAACAGACTTTCCCCGAGGGAAGTTCCCCGTTCTGGTTGGTGCCTTGGACAAAACCGCCATTCTCCCCGTTCACGCTCACCCGCAACTGGCCTCCGGCCACGGGCTTTGATGACCAAAGGATAACCGCCTCCTCCGGGTTCGAACCGACTTCAACCTGCCATTCAGCCGCCTCCGCACCCGTCCGCACCAGCGTCGGATTTGCTGGCGCCGTGATCGGGCCTATCGGGTTCGTGCTCACCACGAAATCATCATAATACCGGTACTGATCTCTCGGAGAGCCCGCATTCCAATACGCCTCCAGGAATATCGCGTTTATCGTGCTGCCTGTCCCGGTGTAGGCGCCGCGCAAATCCAGGTCTTTGCGTTCCGCGTCCGGTTTGCCATCCACCCACAAAGCCGCCCGCCCATCCCGCTGGCCGGGGGTGTTCACCCGCAGCATCGACTCCACACAAACCCACCGCCCCGATTCTGCCGTATCGTGCAGCGGAAACTTTCCTTTTGGGCTGTTCCCCAGCCACCGCAGATGAGGAAAGTCGTTGTAGCCCGTGGTGATCACCTCGTCCCCTTTTACCCCGGTGGCCGGATCCAACGTCAGCGGCAGGCCTGAACTCCACACGTGCGAGATGAACGCCTGGTTCCATCTCCCGGACACCATCCCGGTCGCCCGGCACAGCTTGTCCGGAGTTCCCGCCCATCCCGTTTCATGCTTCACGTAAAAACGCCAGTAAACCAGCGGGAACCTCTCCCCTTTTCTGAGCGGCCTGCCTATCGGCGAATCTCCAAACACCAGCTTCCGGTTGCCCCGCCCCTGCCCTCCGTAAGGATAGAAACATTCCATCGATTGTCCCCTGCCGCCGAGCGCCTCCCGGGAGGAAAACCGCGCATCGGCGGAGCCGGCTTGGGGCTCGAGGTAGCTCGCAATCCGGTCAGAATCAAAGTCGTCGTACCAAATCACGCCGGCCTTGGGCTCATGCGGCTGGATCGGCGCGGGAACCACATAATCAATCCGCGCCTCGCAGCGTGGCTGGGCGGCGCGGGCATCCTTCCCGCCCGCCAGGCAGAGGATCACCAGCACCGCAACGCCATGCACAGTCTGAACTGCTCGCCGGAAAACACGCATATCCTTTCTTATCATTTGGCCCGCCATCGCGGCCTCCAATCAGACAACAAAGAAGGCTCCCATTCAAGAGAGCCTATACGCACAAGATGCTGGATTCCAGCTACTTCGCGGCTTCTGCTTTCGCGGCTGGCTTGGCTTTAGTCTTCACTGCGGCAGTCTTCCTCTTGATGTAACTTTTCCTGCGCGCCTTCTTCTCTGCTTTATTATATTGCTTGCTCATAGCTGTGTTTGCTCTATCAAATCCTGAACGTTATTCAGCGTTGCTGAAGCGCACTATATGATTCGTAGCAGCCGATTCAACATCTATTTGTGGGTTTTGCTCCTGGCCATCGTTTGTGGCGGGTGTCAATCCGCCGAAAAAAAGCGCCGGAAATCGCTTACTATACTCCGCGTCCACGTCGAAGCCAAAAAGGACCCGGCCGGTCGCACTGCCGATATATCCGTGCTGCGCAACGATCCGATGCAACTGACAGTTGACCGGACCCCCTTTCTCTCGGAGGCAAATATCAAGGACGCCAAAGTCGTGGAGGTGATGGGGGGCTTCGCGCTATGGCTTCAATTTGACCGGCGCGGAACATGGATGCTTGAGCAATTTACCAGCGGCAATAAAGGCAAACGATTAGCCATCTTCACCACGTTTGTGGCTCCGCCGGCTACGGAACCGAAAGAGGCCCGCTGGCTCGGTGCGCCCCGCATCTCCACCAGGATCATCGACGGGGTGCTGTCGTTCACGCCGGACTGCACGCGCGAGGAGGCCGACCAAATAGCGCTCGGCCTCACCAACGCCGCCAAGAAATACCAGGACGCCGGCCCGAGTTGGTAGAGGCATGAAGGTGGAGTCCCCGGTCCCGGGGGGCGCCGCCAGGTACGCGGATTTTCCTTTTCCGGACACCGGTACCGTGAGTACCCCGGAGTTCAACCCCACCCACCCGCGAAGGGCAAATCGCCGGGCGGTTTGGGCAGACCCGGTTTGGCTGGACTTCTCACAGGTGTTATGCTCTAAAGCAATAGGGCCTGTTTGGAAAGTTTCCCGGTTGCGGTGCCGGCTCAGAAATGCCAGTTAAAGCGGGGCTGCGGGCCCTCACACCGGCACCATTCCGGGGTTTCCAAACGTGCTCTTGGACTCACGGATGAACGGATTGTGGCGGATGCGTGATTTATCTCGAAACCGATCAGGCTGGGGAAAAGGGACGGTGCGGATGTCGCATGGCCCTGCCGAAGTGCTCAACGCATTCACGTTGATTGAACTGCTGGTCGTCATTGCCATCATTGCCATTTTGGCGGCCATGCTGCTCCCGGCGCTCAATCAAGCCAAAAGCCGCAGCCTGGGCATCGCGTGCCTCAATAATCTGCGCCAGCTTTCAATTTGCTGGCACTTGTATGCCGTTGATAATGCAGATGTTCTGCCCCCCAACAACTCGGTGGCCTCCCTGAACACCGGCAGCTCGCTGGCCAGCGAAAGCTCGTGGTGTACGAACAACGCGAGGTACGATCTCGACCCGGAAGGCATCCGCAACGGCCTGCTCTTTCCCTATAACACCTCCCTGGGCATTTATTTGTGCCCCGCTGATCAATCCACGATCGAGTTGCGCAATGGGCAGAAACTGCCGGAACGGCGGCTCCGGAGCTACAACATGAGCCAATCCATCAACGGCTGGCCGGAAGCCAGCGGCTACCTGGCGGCCTACATGCCGGTCTACAAGAAGCTCACCGATATCCGCACCCCGCGACCGACAGACCTGTTCACCTTCATCGAAGTGCATGAGGATTCCATTTACGACGCGTTGTTTGGGTTCCCGGTCAGCGCTGTCTGGGGGGACTGGCGCGTTTGGTGGGACATCCCGGCAAATCGGCACAATCAGGGCTGCGGCTTTTCCTTTGCCGACGGCCATTCGGAGCTTTGGAGGTGGCGAGTTCCCAAGAAGGTCAAGATGCGCTTCTCCGCCCAACAAGTTCCAGACGAGGAGTTGCGTGATTACCAGCGTGTCCAAGGCGGTTTCCGGCAGAATTGGGAGTAGCTGTTACGAACCGCAGTGCCGTCGTAGTTAGTGCCGTTTCCGGGCCGCAGTGCCGTCGCAATTTCAATCGGCAATACGGTGCCAGTGTGGCAAGAGTGCCGTCCTGGCCCTTCCCCTTAACCACCTTGAATTGAGC
>JBBQYD010000566.1:0-3620 GCA_038209025.1 Verrucomicrobiota bacterium
AATGTCAGCCAGCACCGGATACAGCGAGTAGCTCGGCGTAAAATACTGGACTGTGCTGCGACTCCGAATTCTGCCGACAGCCCGGCTGCGGGTGATTGGCTCGACAAAGCAGCGCACGGCCAGTGCCAGGAGTTCATCCGATCCATTCCCGACGATTATATTCTCGGGACGGCAGCGGTGCAGGCGCGCCAACTTTGTCCGGAGTTCGTCCGCGCCAGGGTTCGGATACAGGCGCAAGCGGGCATCGACGGCGCTTTGCACCGCTTTGATCACTGCGGGGGCCGGGCCATAAGGGTTCTCATTTGTGTTTAGTTTGATCAGTCCCTTGATTTTCGGCTGCTCGCCCGGAGTGTACGGCCGCAACCGGCTCACCAGGAGGCGCACCAGGCTGTTTTTGTTTTCGCTCATAAGTCGCTTAGTATTTGGGCACTTTCGGATCAATCTCGCTGCTCCACGCCAGGATGCCGCCCTTGACATTCTGCAGGTGTTTGAACCCGTGCTGACGCAAAAACTGGAGAGCTTGCATGGAACGTACCCCGCTTTTGCAGTGGAGGTAATATCGCCGGTTGGGGTCTAGTTCGGCGAAACGGCGGCGCAGGGTGCTTAGTGGCAGCAGCGCCGTGCCCGGCACATGCGCCATCTGATATTCCTCTGGTTCACGCACGTCGATCACCTGGATGCCCAGTTCTGGGTTCAACAACGCACGCCGCATCTCCTGCACGGTCACTTCCCCGAAATCGCAACTCTGCTCCAGAAGGGCCGCATCCCCTCCGCAGAATTGATCATAGTCCACGAGTTGTTTGATGGTCGGATTCTGCCCGCAAACCACGCATTGAGGGTCCCGCCGGATCTTCAGCTCCCGAAAGGTCATTTCGAGGGCGTTTACCAGCAACAGCCGATTCATCAGCGAGGCGCCCTGCCCCAATATGAGCTTGAGTGTCTCCGCCGCCTGAATGGACCCAATAATGCCAGGCAGGACCCCGAGCACCCCGCCCTCCGCACAACTCGGCACCGTGCCAGGTGCCGGAGGTTCCGGATAAAGGCACCGATAGCAGGGCCCCTCCAGGTGTGGACCAAACACACTCGCCTGCCCCTCAAACCGAAAAATGGAACCGTAAATGTTGGGTTTCCGCAGAAAAACACACGCGTCATTTGCCAGGTACCGGGTGGGAAAGTTGTCCGTTCCATCCACCACAACATCATACGGTTTAATAATCTCCAAAACATTGGCGCTCGTCAGGCGCGCCTTGTGGGCAACCACCTCAACCGCCGGGTTCAGCGCGTGGAGCGTCTCCTCCGCGGATTCGGTCTTGGGCCGCCCCACCGCATCCGACCGGTGCAGTATCTGCCGCTGCAAATTCGAAAGGTCCACCACGTCGAAGTCCGCGATCCCGAGCTTGCCAATGCCCGCAGCCGCGAGGTACAGCGCAACGGGCGATCCCAAGCCTCCGGCGCCGATGCATAGCACGCTGGCCGCCCGAATTTTTCTTTGCCCACTCTGGCCCACTTCCGGCAAGATGATCTGCCGTGAGTAGCGGCGGATTTCGTCGTTGCTCAATTCCATACAAACCGAGAGAGTCAGGCTAGTGCAGCCAATAAATAAATCAAGATTGCCGCAAACCCGCCGGACCCCGCGCCCAGCGGAGCAGGCAGCGAACAGGATTCGCCGGCTCACCCGGCTTCGCCCTGCCTTGGGGGTCGTGCTGGGCAGCGGTTTCGACCATGTCCTGGGTGACATGGCGGTGGATGCAAGACTGCCTGTTGCCGAAATCCCGCATTTCCCCTCCTCCGGTGTGGCGGGCCATGCGGGTGAACTGGCGGTGGGCCACCTCGGGGACGTTCCCCTCCTGGTCTTAAGGGGCCGGGTTCATTTTTACGAGGGCCATGATCTGGATCGCGTTACCTTTGCGGTGCGGGCTCTGGCAGCGTTTGGCATCCGCGACCTGCTCCTGACCAATGCCGCCGGCGGCCTGAACCGAAAATACCGCCCCGGAGATTTCATGGTCTTGAACGACCATATCAATTTGATGGGCGTCAACCCCTTGCGCGGACCCACGGTTCCCGGTTTGCCGCGGTTTGTGGACATGACGCAGGCCTACGACCCGGAACTCTCGGCCAAAATCCTGCTATCGGCAAGAAAGGCCGGCTTGCGAACCCATCGCGGAGTTTATCTTGCCGTAAGTGGACCAAGTTACGAAACACCCGCTGAGATAAGTGCCTTTCGGCGGTTGGGGGCTGATGCG
Source organism: Verrucomicrobiota bacterium (assembly GCA_038209025.1). Taxonomy (GTDB): domain Bacteria; phylum Verrucomicrobiota; class Verrucomicrobiia; order Limisphaerales; family UBA8199; genus JBBQYD01. Next base: position 2,244 of record JBBQYD010000566.1, read on the forward strand.
GTGGGAATGAGTACCGTCCCGGAGGTCATTGTGGCACGGCAGTGCGGCTTGCAAGTCGCAGCCATTTCCTGCATCACCAATCTGGCAGCCGGCACCACCCCTGAACCGTTATCACACCAGGAAGTGCTTGACACCGCTCACCGGGTGCGACGGCCGGCAGCTCTTATGCTCAAACTCTTTGCCTCCCACTATGCCAGACGCGAATAGAAACCTCTTGCTACACGCTGCTGCGGAAGCCCGGAACCGCGCCGTGGCACCGTATTCCCATTTCCAGGTGGGCGCGGCACTATTGACCCGCAGTGGGCTTGTTCTCACCGGTGCCAATGTGGAAAGCGCCAGCTACGGTCTGACCTGCTGCGCCGAGCGCGTCGCTGTCTTCCATGCTGTCACCAGCGGTTACCGGGATTTTGTGGCAGTGGCAGTCGTGGCGAGAATCACGGATGGCCCGACGCCCTGCGGTGCCTGCCGGCAAATCCTGGCTGAATACGCCTCCACGGCAGTCGTCTGGGTCGCCGACTCCGACCACTTGGAAACCAGCCGCCAATTCACCGTCAAAGAGCTGCTGCCGGCAGCTTTCATTGAATTCACTCCAGATAAGGGTTGAAAAATGGTGAATCTCTCCTAACCTGTTGGATGAGAAGTTGTCCCCATGAGTCTGGAACCAGTTTTTTCAATGGAAGAGGCCGCTTGGCCCGCGTTGCTGACCGATCCAGAGGGTGTGCTGTGTCGGGCCAATCCGGCTGCCCTCAAGTTTTTCGGGGAACGGCTCAAGACCTTGCCCTCCCCGCTCGCAGCGCTCTGGCCGGAAGATAGCGCAACCACCTGGCAGGCCCTGCTCACCAACGCTGCCGCCGGTCACCACCAGGTTTCTCGCTGCCCTCTCAAAGCGGCCGACGGGCAACCCTTTGACGGACTGTTTTGCTGCTGCCCGTATTCTGGCAACGACCGGCTGCTGATCATCCAGTTGTTGCCCTACCCACCCGCCCAACCTCATGACCAACAGGAGTCTTCCGCCGCCCACAAACAAAAACTCGAGTGCGCGCTGCAATTGGCCCGCACCGTGGCCTTGGATTTCAACAATGCGCTTACCAGCATCCTGGGCCACACCTCGCTGATCCTGGGTAAACTCGAGCCCGGGCACCCCTGGCGGGCTTCCCTGCTGGAAGTCGAAAAATCCGCCACGAAAGCCGCGGAAATCGCCAACGACCTGGGCACTTTCAGCCGCACCGAACGCGAACCTCGCACACCCGCCGCAGGCAACTTGAACAATATCCTCCGCCGCAGCGTGGATTACCTGCGCGAGAACTCCGGCCGCCCAAACATCCATTGGACTTTTCAACTCGAGAAAAGCCTGTTCGCCGCCAAGTTTGATGAAGC
>JBBQYD010000567.1:0-3583 GCA_038209025.1 Verrucomicrobiota bacterium
ACCCAGTGCGAATCCGTGACGTGGAGGACATCGCCGCCAGGGAGTCAACCTGCCGCAACGCGCAGCTCAAAACCTTGCAGTTGCTCCATTACCTTCAGAACACCCTTGGAAAAAGAGACTGGTCCGTGGCCAACGACGAGGGCTATGACTCCCCCGGCAACCGCGCCCGGGTCGATCGGTGGCTTAAAGATCAACCGGAACTGGCGCCCTATCGGTCTGTTCTTTACCACTTCCCCGTGATGGCTTACGCGCGGGAAAGCCGGCGCATCATGGGCCTCCACACGCTCACCGCGAGCGAAATCGAGCGACACCCCGGCACCCCGACGATGTTCGAACACTGCGTAGCCATCGGGGACTACCCGGTGGACCTGCATGGCTCCAAAAAGCCTGAGTTGCTGGAGCCTGGTCTTGACCAGCCCGGAGACATTCCAACCGGCTTCGGGGACCGCGGCATGGGGCCCTTTGCCATTCCTTTCGAGTGTCTCGTGCCGGTTAAGGTGGACGGATTCCTGCCCGCCGAGAAGAACATCTCACAATCGCGCCTGGCCAACGGCGCGACGCGGTTGCAGCCAAGCACGATGCTGATAGGCCAGGCGGCGGGCGCCATTGCGGGGCTGTCTGTCAAATACGGTCTCCAACCGCGCGACCTTGACCCGGCCCTGGTCCAGTTCGTGTTGCTCGATGCCGGCGACACCCTGCACATTACTCCGTTTATGGACGTGTCCAAGTCCGGCCATGAGTGGCCGGCAATCCAGCTCGTCTCGGTTCGTGGGCTCATGACTCTCACAAATGGGAACTTTTTCCCCGCCGCACCGCTTACCCCTCAAGCTCTCGGGCTGATGCTGGAAAAGCTGTTTCATGCTGAAGCCAGAGTGCCGGACCCCGTCTCGCGCGCGGAGTTTGTGAAGCTTGTTGAGCCGCTCATGGCCGCCCAGGGCGTGAGGCTAGAGTCGGCCGCAACCCTCCCGCAGCCCGCGGCTCCGATAACCCGTCTCGAGGCGGCGCAGATTATTGCGGGCTTTCTCGAACAGCGCGCCTTGGCCCGGCTCAACAGACAGGATCGAACTCTGCCATGGCCGCGCTTGCGAACTCCCTCTCCGATTACCGCCGCAGACATGCAGACTTCGCTTGCCGCAGACCTGCGCATCCTTGTGGACCACGAGATCATTGCCTCGCCCGATTACTGGCTGAGCCACGCCCTCCAGGGTTCCACCTGCGACGGCCAACAGGTGGCAGACCTTCTCAAGCGGGTTGCCAAGGCGATTCAGCCAGCCAGCACTGAAACCCAGGCCCTCGATGTCTGCACGGCCGCAGGGTTCATTAATAGTCCGGATTATTGGAAGCAAGCCGCTGTCGAAGGCCGGCAGTGTTCCGGCGAGTATGTCGCGAGCGTCATTGAGCGGGTTGGGCGCAAGCTGCGATCGGCAAAATAGCCATGCGCACGCTCAGATCTCCGACCTCCAGTGCATCAAGCAGAGCAATCCAGCACGAAGTACCGGCTGATTCCCGCCGGATCAATGACCCAGGTCTTGCCGCCTTGCTGGCGGCCAGCCCGGGGTTCGGGCAGGTCGGGGCTGTGAATCAGCACCCGGCTCAAGGGTATCGCCGACTCCAAAACAAGTTCCTTCGTCAACGGCGTGAACTGCAATTTTTCAACAATGCGCTGGCGGATGAACTCGTTTTGCAGCGCTGGATGAAGCACGGTTCCCACCTTTGCCGGAAGCGCGTGGATTAGCAGGCGGTCGCCATCCCGGTATCTTCTCACCTGCCAGGCGGGTGAGATCCCGGCTATCACCACCGCCTCCTTGACGCGGGATCGCAGCTCTTTGAGCACCGCGGCCGCCGTTTCCCCATGCGTTATCCGCTCGGACCGCCATAGTAGCCGTCCCTTTCCCATCGAAACCGAAAGCCAGCCGTCTTGATCTGGCTTCCGGGTCGATTCCAGCACCTGGCACGAGGCAATCTCCACCGGCTGTTTGAAGTTCGCATACGGTGGGAAACCCCCGAGCCGCGGCGGCTCCACCAACTCGCAGGCGATGCCGAAATCCTGCAACCACAGTCTCGAGACCGGGTTCGCCCGCTGGTCGTAATGGCCGGTCGGTCCCGTGGCAATCACCGTTCCTCCCGCTTCCAGGAATTGCGTGAGGCGCAGCCGCTGATCCGCGGAGAGGCAAACCGCGCTGCTCAGCACCAGGTGACGCTTCTTCCCGGCTTCCGGGATCTCCGTAACAACCTCGTATGTTAGGTCCCCGCGCAGCAGCGTCAGGCAGCTGGTGTGGTAGTCCCGCACGTAGTCTTCATGGCATTGGCCGTAGTAGTCGCGAGTGGCCCGGGAAAAGAACACAGCGGTGTCAGTGTCCACCTCGCCGGTGAACAATTGCGGATGGGCCTTCTCCCAACGGTAGCCTTCCTCGACCAGTTCCGAGTCGTCCGCCAACGCGCCGAGCTGCGGTTCCGTTGCGTTCAGCCTGCCCTTGAGAGTGCTGAACCAACTGTCGGAACCGAGGAACTTGTTCAACGCCCATACAAAGAAGGCCGTGTCAGGAAAGAACCCGTAGCCAAGTCCAAAACAACCGGCCTGATGATCGCGGGCGATGCCCAGGTGCAGCAACTGGCTGGGGATGCGCTCATCCCAGGTTCCGGCGATGGATGGCGTCGAACCGGTCATTTCCAGCAGCACCAGGTTGCAACTCCGGATGAAATCCTGGTAGCTCATGCCATAAGCGGGCATCGCGTAGCCGTCACTGCTCGAACAGCAGGTCAGGAAAGGAAAGTTTGGCGGCAAGCCCTTCTTAATGTCTGCCAGATAATCTCCGCAGGTCTCAAACCGCATTTCAATCCAATCCCGGAAGGCCTCGCTGCGCCGGTTTCCCCAAAAGCCCGCATCGCTGATCGGCGGCAGGAGGTGGCCGTATTTCTCCTTGAATCGCTTCCGGCAATGAACGCACCCACAGGTCCGCCAGGCCGCATAGAAAATTCCATCGTCGCTCATCAGGCCATCGATGCCGGTCTCCGCCACCAACCTCCTCGCGTATTGGACATACGCATCCCGGAACGCGGGATGGTTCATGCAATACTGTTCGCAATTGTAAGCCGGCATGTACGCGGGCTGGCCCGTCTCAACGTCAATCATCCGCCAGTCGTTCAGCCGGGAGCCGTTGAACTGCAACGTCGCCGCGGTCTCCTTTGAAGGGTAGAACGGGACGTGATGGCGGTTGCGCCGCCAGATATTCAGGGCTTCTTCCCGGTCGCGCGGACGATGGGTGAGCACCGAGGAATGGTGATCGAAAAGGACGATCTGCCGCTGGTGAAGCTCGGTGGCGATGAACTTGAGCAGATCGTGCAGGCGCTCCCAGATGGGCATGAAGTCCCAGCGAAAATGCGACCCAAAAAGAATGCAGCAGTTGACCCCGCTCGCCGAGCAACGGTCAGCCCGCCGCCGAATCTTGTCCATCAAGGCGTCGTTCGGCCAGGTCAGATCCTCCCAGGTCAGCCACCAACTCACGGCACGATAGCGCTCCAAGTCCTTCTCCTCCTTGTTGCGCGAGCCAGCCGCCCGCGCCGCCTCGGCTGCGGAAGCAGG
>JBBQYD010000568.1:0-3578 GCA_038209025.1 Verrucomicrobiota bacterium
GCGCCAACCGTCGCAGATCGTCTGCGCCGCGTTCCAATGCTCCACCGTGACCGTCGGCACATCGGCGCTCGTTTTCAACCAATCCAAAGCTGCAAACAGCGATGCCAGCTTGAAAGCCTGAACGTGCATACGCCCGTACACCCCTTTCAAGCGTTCGTCGAGTTCGACCTCGCGGTGGGGATCGCACAGGCGGCGCAGTTCATCCCCGTAGCCTGAAGACCCGCACCGAGTTTTAGCCGCCACCCTCACAAAGCACACGCCTTGACCGGGCCGGCTTTCGGGCTGCTGCGGGCTGCCATCGACAGCACTTGATTTTACTTCTACCGTGCCGGGGTGAACACAAGCGCGTCGGAAAGCGTGGCTGGCTTAGTGAGAAGTGAGCCCTCGTCTGCGGTTGGACGAAGCCCCTTGGTCACAAATGCCTCAGAACCAACAGCCAAAATCGCTTTGTTTCGATCGATGTTCCGGGGAAGGGAGGATGTGTATCCGATCCGCTTCGAAAGCCGGAGAACCGGCAGCGGTGGCTATGCTCCCGCCTGCGCCAACGAATGGGCGCGCGGACTTTGTGAGAAGCCGAAGGTAAAGTGCGCGGTTTGCCCCAACCGTCGGCTCTTACCCGTGACGGACGAGGTAATTCGGTGGCACCTCTCTGGAAAAGACGAGCGCGGGCGGGATTTTGTCATTGGCGTTTACCCAATGCTCCCGGACGAGTCCTGCCGTTTCCTGGCAGTGGACTTCGACGGTGGAGAATGGCAGGCCGACGCCGCAGCGGTTCTGCAAGGCTGCCGCACATTGGCGCTTCCGGCGGCGTTGGAACGATCACGTTCCGGCAATGGCGCCCACCTCTGGCTCTTCTTCGCCGAGGCCGTGCCCGCTCGCCTGGCACGCAACCTGGGCTCCTTTCTCCTGACACAGGTCATGGAACGTCGTCCAGATGTCGGGTTGGATTCTTATGACCGGCTTTTTCCCAACCAGGATACGCTGCCCAAAGGTGGATTCGGAAACCTGATCGCGCTGCCCTTGCAGAAACAGGCAAGGGCTCACGACAATAGCGTTTTCCTTGATGATCAATTTGCGCCCTATGCCGATCAATGGGCCTTTCTGGCCTCGGTTGGCCGCATCTCCAGGGCGCAATGCGAGGTCATCGTGCGCGATGCCGAAAGCAAAGGTCGGATCACCGGAGTTCGTTCAGTATTGACCCTGGAGGCTGATGACGATGAACCATGGACGGCCCCGCCGTCGCGCCGCCGAAAGGAGCCGCCCATCTCAGAACCTCTGCCTGAAAGTGTGGAGTTGGTCTTAGGCGACCAGATCTATATAGGCAAAGAGAACCTGCCGCCAGCGTTGCGCAACCGGTTGGTACGGTTGGCGGCATTCCAAAACCCGGAGTTTTACCGGGCTCAGTCCATGCGCCTGCCTGTCTATGATAAACCACGGATCATCCAATGCGCGGAGGAGCATCCTCAGCATTTTGGCCTGCCGCGCGGGTTATTGGGCGACGTGGAAGCGTTATTGGAAGGTTTGGGGATCAAACCGGTGCTGTGCGACGAACGGTCCGGGGGAACACCGGCAAACTTTTCATTTAAGGGAGAATTGCGTCCCGAGCAATTGACTGCGGCCAAGGCGATGCTGGCTCACCCAACCGGCGTTCTGGCGGCGACCACCGCCTTCGGCAAAACCGTTGTGGCCGCATGGCTAATCGCCCAGCGCGGTGCCAACACCCTCATCCTGGTGCATCGCCAACAGTTGCTGGAGCAGTGGGTGGAACGCTTATCGACTTTCCTTGGACTGCCGCCAAAAGAAATCGGCCGGATTGGAGGCGGACGCAAAAAGATTACCGGAATCATTGACGTGGCGATCATGCAGAGCCTGGTGCGCAAGGGGGTAGTTAACGATTTGGTCGCAGGCTACGGCCATCTGGTGGTGGACGAATGCCATCATTTGTCAGCGAGGAGTTTCGAACTGGTCGCGCGCAGAGCCAAGGCGCGTTACGTGGCTGGCTTGTCCGCCACGGTTACCCGCAAAGACGGGCATCATCCCATCATCTTCATGCAGTGCGGCCCGATTCGCCATCGGGTGAATGCCAAGGAACAGGCCGCAGCGCGCCCATTCACTCATGTCGTAATGGTGAGACCGACGAATTTTCGGATGGTGGAACTGCCGGAGGCAGACTCACGCCTTGAATTTCAGTCGCTTTATCAGTCCTTGGTCGCCGATTCCGTGCGTAATCAGTTGATTTGCCAGGATATTCTTGGCGCCGTGCGCGAGGGGCGAAAACCTCTCTTGTTGACGGAACGTACGGAGCACCTTGGGCAATTGGCCGAGATGCTCGCGCCTCAAATCGCGCATGTGATCGCCTTAAAGGGGGGGATGGGCAAGAAGGAATTGCGAAACGCCTTGGAGCAACTCCACACCCTTCCCGAGGAGGAGCCGTGCGTGTTGCTGGCTACGGGACAGTTCGTGGGGGAGGGCTTCGACCACCCCCGCTTGGACACGCTGTTCCTGACACTGCCCGTGTCTTGGCGCGGCACCATTGCGCAGTATGTCGGTCGCTTGCACCGATTGCACGCCAGCAAGCGCGAGGTGCGGGTTTACGATTATGCCGACTTAAATGTGCCGATGCTGGCGAGGATGTTTGATCGGCGATGTCAGGGATACGAAGCGGCCGGTTATGTTATTCAATTACCTGGCAGCGCGGTCCCTGGCTGGCCAGCCGAAGTGCCGCTCCCGATCGATCCTGAGTGGAAACGAAATTACGCCACGAGCGTCCAAAGACTTGTGTGCGACGGCGTCGATGTCCCGCTTGCCAATCTCTTTGTTCATGCCGCCACTCGCTTTTCTCCCACAGCCGAAGGAGTTGCCCGTGCCCGCAGCGCCACCGAGGCTTTCTTGTATCGCCGGCTCGAAACCCTCCGAGGAACGGCGGGCCGCTTTCGACTCAATGCAAAGTTGCCAATTTCATTCGACGAAACAGGAGAGATGGAGGTTGACCTGCTTGATCCGAAAGCGCGTCTCGTGATCGAGTTGGATGGCCCACAACACCTGGCTGACGCTGATGCCTACCGCCGTGATCGCCGCAAGGATGCGCTTCTCCAGGAACACGGCTATTTGGTGCTGCGCTTTCTGGCGGAAGATGTCGGCGAGCGCTTAAACTACATATTGGATACCCTCGCGCGTGTCCTCGCGGGCCGCAAAAAAGAGTAGGTGTTCACGACAGCTCCCGCCTCGCAAGCCGGCCGTGCGGGTGAACTGGCGCGTCCAGCAGGCGAGAAAGGTCCGCCCCCCCCATCCCGTGCTCCGCAAGCAAAGGTCGTAAGGCGTCCAAGCCTGTGACCCTTGGGACGGCCACAGCGCCCTGCTCGGCTTCGCAGTCCTGGACCAATCGGCAAAGCAGATCGAGGCAGTCACCCTGGTCGGGATTCAGGTTATGGCCGGCCATCGCATCGGTCCGTTCTCCAGATCCACCTTGTCAGTGATGGACCGCCCCCCCCCCGAGTCTGCGCCATAGCACGGACGACGGAAAAACCTGGCCCCCCGTTTGCAGGATCCCCGGCCCTCCGCCTATTCTTCCATGGCCA
>JBBQYD010000569.1:0-3572 GCA_038209025.1 Verrucomicrobiota bacterium
GTCGTGTCGCGTCCCACCGGTTCCGCAATGACATTCTCCCGGGGCACCTTTGGCAGTTGCTTCTTCACCGCCGGGGCTTGCGCGGAATTCGTGATAATCAGCACGTTTTCCAAAGGCACCAACGGCAGGACGCGGTCCACAGTCTGCTGCAGAAATGACCGCTCTCCCAACAGCGTGAGCAACTGCTTGGGCGTCCGCTCGCGGCTGAGCGGCCAAAAGCGCTCGCCTTTCCCGCCCGCCATGATCACCACGAAACGATCAGCTTTTGCTTCTAATTTGGATTTTGCCATAAGACAGTAACCTCATTTGCCCGCAGCTCCGCGATGCTCCTCTCACTCGCAGCGCCACTCCAGGATGCCCGCCGAAAACCCGGCTTGGAGGTCCGCTTCAAGCCGAACCGCCGAAGTTTTTATGGGCGTGAACCCCACCTGGTTGAACCTGTTAAGCTCGGTCGGGTATCCCGAGGCATTGGCCACCGGTTTCCACTCCTTGCCCTGCAAACAGGAAATCGCCCAGTTCGCCGGTTTGCGGCAACTGCCGCTCCCGGTGTCATCAAACCAAAACACGGACGCGCTGCTGATGGTCCGGGGGGAGTCAAACTTGCGCATCACCCATTCTTTTGTGCCGCGATGGTCCCACCATGTGAAACGGGCCACGTGAGCATCGTTGGAGACAGCGGGCACGCGGCCATCGAAACACGCCTCCACCGAATCCATTTCCCAGCAGTGTGAAGCGAGCTTTTCCTCCTCTTTGGTCGGGAACCAGACTCGCATTTCATTTGGACCGCGATGGCACCAGGCATAATACGGAATGCACGTCAATTTGCCTGATTCCCCGCCGTCCAACGCGATCTGCATCGTCCCCTTGGCGAAGTCGCGCGCGGGCTCCAGCGCGAACCGCACCGGGCCCGGAAAAACCTTATCCAATACCCTGCCGGCGTTATCCGCTCCTTCCGCGCAATACACCAGCGGACCCCGTTCAACAGCGAAACGGTTGACGTTGGCTTTGACTGCCGGATGCGACAACACCTTGCGAACCGGCATATCGAGTTCCAGCGTGACGGTGTCGCCCGCCTGCCAGGCGCGCTCCAAAACGGCGTAACCTTTGACCAGGTGGATCGGGGCAGATTTTCCATTGACCGAGAGGCTAGTCTCGGGCTGGAGATCATCCGCGTATCGGTAAAGATCGGTCGAAAGAGGCTGATTGCGCGCCCAACCTGGAATCCGAATGTGCAGGGCGAATTTTCCGCCGCCGCCCAGTTCGGCCAGCGTGATGGTGGTCGTTCCCTTCCAGGGGTATTCCGTTTGCTGAGTGATCGTCACGGGCACATTGCCCATCGCCAATTTCGCGGCACCGCTGATGAAGAGGTTTACAAAGATCGCCTCATCCCGGGTGGCATACACGAACCCGGGGATCGAAGGGATGAACCGGACGTTGTTAACCGGGCAGCAGGAGCAACCGAACCAGGGCGCCCGCTCATTGGAACCATGGTTGAACTTGCGCTGGCCATCCGATTCCAGCGGATTCGGGTAAAAGAAGCGGTTTCCGGTCATGCCTGCGCCGGAAAGAAAACCGTTGTAGATCACCCGCTCAAGCACATCAATGTACCGGGCATCCCCATGCAGCAGAAACATGCGATGGTTCCACAGCGCGTTCGCAATGGCGGCACAGGTTTCCAGGTAGGCGCTCTCATTTGGAAGCTCGTAATTCCCTCCAAATGCCTCGCCCGCCGGTGAGGCTCCGATACCGCCGGTGAGATGGAGCTTTTTCCCCACCACGTTCTCCCACAACCGATCGATCGCCGCGAGGTATGCGGCATCCCCGGTGAGCGCCGCGATATCGGCCATGGCTGAATACATGTAAGCCGAACGGACCGCGTGGCCCACGGCCTCCTCCTGCTCCGTGACGGGGATATGGTCCGCATAGTATGGGTTTGGGTCACGCCTGGCTTTCGGATCCCGCAAATTCCTTCCACGGCAATCCAAGAGAAATTTGGAGAGGTCCAGATACTTCCTGTCCCCGGTGGCACGAAAGAGCTTAACCAGCCCGATTTCGATTTCCTGATGGCCGGAGGGAATTTTGAGCTGTTCGGGGCCGGGGCCGAAAACCCTGGCGACGAGGTCCGCGTTCTTGATGGCAACCGCAAGGAACTTGCGTTTGCCGGTAGCCTGGAAATAAGCCACAGCCGCCTCGTACATATGACCGGCATTGTAAAGTTCGTGGCTGTCGCCTTTGCCCAGGGCGCCGCGTTCGTTGAGCCATCGCTCTTTGCTAGCGCGACCAGGAGGGTTGGCGGGGTTGATGGTACGCGCGGTGTATAAGTAGCCGTCCGACTCCTGGGCCGCGGCGATTTTGTTGATCAACGCGTCGGTATATTCCTCCAGCCGGGCATCCTTTTCGAGGGCGAGGCAATAGGCGGCGCCTTCAATGACTTTATAGACATCCGAGTCATCGAACGGATCACCCTTGTGCGCTCCCTCGATTAGTTTTGCGGCTTTCGCAAAGTTATCAATGCGCCCGGTTTCCTCGCATTTCTGGTAATCATACCAAACGGTTGTCGATCGGTTCGTTTCCAGACGCGGACTCCAAAACGAGTCCTGAATCCGGACATTCGTGAAAGGCACCGGACGAATGGGATAGTCCCGCGGTTGCTCCGCCTTCAACGAGAAGGCCGCAATCAGAATGACACACGCAATGCGCATGCCGCACAATAGGACAAGCAGGCTTGCGGAGGCAACGTCGAACCGCCGGGTTCATGATTTTCCCTGGGACACGCTCTCCACCGCGCTCAACGGCCCCCAACCAAGCCGCCGAAGGAGCTTGCCCCGCCCTACTCAAGCACCTAGGTTTGCAGGGTGCATCATATATCTCAAAATGCGGAGTCCCTTCCGTGTTTCCGGGCTAATCTCCAATATTGATGCCTTCAACCATCATGCAGTCAGACCACCGACAGAGCTTCTACCATCGCTTCCTGGAAGCGTTGTTGCTAACAGCCGGAGTGATCGCGTGCTCGCTCTCTCTTGGCATATTGGGCTATCACTTCATCGCGAAGTTCGGTTGGATCGACTCCCTCTTGAACGCCGCTATGATCCTCTCGGGGATGGGGCCGGTTGGAGCGCTGGATTCAGATGCGGCGAAGATATTCGCCGCCTGTTACGCTGTTTTCTCCGGGGTTGTTTTCATCTCGGCTTCGGGCATACTATTGGCACCGATGTTTCACCTGGTGCTTCACCGCTTCCACCTGGAACGGAAGGACCTTAAGTGAGATATTCCAAGCCACCGGGCCACTCCTGCCTGAAGACACACGATCGTAGCCTGCCTCGTCCCCGTTGTCGGGGGGGCATCGGGCTGGCGCGGCTGTCTGCCGCCGCGCACGCGACCGATTCGCATCACCACGGCGGTATCGCGGGCGCCTGGCACTGGCCTCTCCTGTTCCCCTAGCCATTCTGTTATGCAGCCTTCCACTCCGCGCCGGACATTCCTGAAAACAGTGGCCCTCGCCGGAGCCGCTTTGCCGGTGGGCTTGCGGTGTTGGTCTGCAACGATTCCGGAGAAGCCAAAGCAACCGCAGG
>JBBQYD010000570.1:0-3565 GCA_038209025.1 Verrucomicrobiota bacterium
CAGGAAAAGATCGCGCATGATGTTATCAAGGAAATACGGGCGCGCCTGGGGTTTCTGAGAAATGTCGGGCTGGGGTATCTCACGCTGGACCGGGAGAGCGGCACGTTGAGTGGCGGTGAGGCCCAGCGGATTCGCCTGGCTACCCAGATCGGGGCGGGCTTGATGGGCGTGCTCTACATCCTGGATGAACCGAGCATCGGGCTGCACCAGCGTGATAATGATCGGTTGCTGCGCACGCTGGCGGGGTTGCGGGACCTGGGTAACTCGGTGCTGGTTGTGGAGCACGACGCCGACACCATCCGGCATGCGGATTACATCCTGGACCTCGGGCCGGGTGCGGGCGTTCGCGGCGGGGAATTGGTCGCGGCTGGCACGCTTTCCGAACTGCTGCGCCATCCAACGTCCTTGACAGCACAATATCTGCGGGGCGACCTCGCGATTCCAATTCCCAAGCAGCGGATTCAACCGGCGGAAGACCGGGGGTGGCTCGAGATTCTGGGGGCCACGGAGAATAACCTCAAGAACATCGATGCGCGCATTCCGCTCGGCACGTTTACCTGCATTACGGGGGTGAGTGGTTCAGGCAAGAGCACGCTGGTGGATGATATTTTGCGGCGGGCGTTATTTCGGAAATTCTACGGCAGCAAGGAGCGGCCCGGCGCCCATCGGGTGCTGAAGGGTTTCGAGAATCTGGACAAGGTCATCGTCATTGACCAATCACCGATTGGCCGGACACCTCGCAGCAATCCGGCCACCTACACCGGCATGTTTAACCACATTCGGGATTTGTTCTCCAAACTCCCCGCCGCGCGCATTCGTGGCTACCAGTCAGGGCGTTTTAGCTTCAACGTGAAGGGGGGGCGTTGTGAGAAATGCCAGGGGGATGGCCTGATCAAAATCGAAATGCACTTTCTGCCGCCTGTTTATGTGACCTGCGAGGCGTGCAACGGCAGGCGCTACAACCGGGAAACGCTGGAGATAACCTATAAGGGATTGAATATCGCTGACGTGCTTGACCTGACGGTGGAGGAGGCAGTGACGTTCTTTCGCGCGGTGCCGCAAATATATGATCCGCTGCTGACACTGGCGGAAGTGGGGCTCGGTTATATTCGGCTGGGCCAGGCGGGCACCACGCTGAGTGGCGGTGAAGCGCAGCGCGTTAAACTGGCCGCTGAACTAAGCCGCAAAGCCACCGGACACACCCTTTACATTCTGGACGAGCCCACGACCGGCCTCCACTTTCACGATGTCGCCAAATTGCTGGAATTACTTCAGAAGCTTCGATCCACCGGCAACACGCTGCTCGTCATCGAGCACAACCTGGACGTCATTAAAGCCGCTGATTGGGTCATTGACATGGGGCCTGAGGGCGGATTTGGGGGCGGGCGAATCGTCGCGGAAGGACCCCCTGAGTGCATCGCCCAATGCCGGGAAAGCCATACCGGGCGTTATCTGGCCAGGATTCTCCATCCCGTTTGAATCCAGCGAACTATCCCGCGATCCGGCCCACCGGGGGCCGCGCCTCCAGGGAGGAACCAAACCGCGCGCCAACTCCATTTAACCGCACGGGCTGTCCGGCACCTGGCATCCGTGCCGTTTTGATTTCCAACCGGGAGCCGTTTCGCCTAAGCTGGAGCCTTAATGAAGATTTCTTTGTTCGGCATTAGCGAATTAAAAGTCGGCAAGCACAACCTGAAGGACCCGCGCCTGGACCAGGTTCACCAGTTGGTGGAGGCCGACAAAAAGGCCCAGGCCCAGGTCGATGTCGTGGGGGATGACGAGTTGCTGGACTCCGACGCGATTCTTGCGTTGGAGGATAATAAATTCGATTTGATACTGAAGGACCTTGAGTTTGTGGAGACGCGCCTGGGACGGGACCCCCAACCGGCGGAGCGCGCCGCCCTGGAGAAAATCAAGAACCTGCTGGAGGGCGAAAAGTTCATCCTGGACGCAGGACTCAGCCAGGAGGAGTTGCAGGCGGTGTCCGCGCACAATTTCTACACCAACAAGCCCATCGCGGTGACCACCCGCGAGGAGTTGGCAAACCCCGACCCCGTATTGCTCCGGGCTTTTGCCAAAGCGGGCTATATCTCATTTCTGACTGTCGGCGGGAAGGAGAACCGCGCCTGGCCCATTCGCAAGGGTATTACTGCCTGGGAAGCCGCAGGCACCATCCACACGGATATGCAGAAAGGGTTCATCCGGGCGGAAATCATCAGCTTCGCCGACTTCATAGAGGCCGGAGGCGAGACCCAAGCGAAACGCCTCGGCAAACAGCGCCTGGAGACCAAGCAGTATGTGATGCAGGACTACGACGTCACGAACTTCCGTTTCAATAAGTAAACCCGCGGCGTTCCTGCCTGGCTGATTTAAACCCTTCGCAAGGGTCCTGTTGTCTCATCGCCCACCAATGGGCTGGGCGGTGTTGCCTGGGTTCGTTCTGCGACCATCGAATAGCACTTGTCGTGGATTCGTCGAACATCATAATGCCTGGGTGTTTTTGCGCGAAGAATTATGAAGAGTCTGATGCTGATATCCGCTCTGGTGCTGGGCGGCATGATGACCGGAATCTGGCTGGACAGAAGCCTGCTATCGGGTGGCACAAAGGGTGACGCGACATCGCTCGAACAAGGCCAGCCCGGCGGGGATCGTCCGGGAGAGGAAGCCGGAGCCTCCGCCGCGCAGAGCAACCTGATCCGCGCAGTCGGTGAAGCGGACACTGGCGGACATTCCGGCGGCAAATCCACGCCCCGGATCAGCGCGACCACCATGACGCTGGCGGCGATCACGAACGCGTTGGTTGTGGGCGATTTCACTCGGGCGCTCGCTTTGGTGGAAGGTTTGCCGGTGGGTTCGGCAAAATTCAGCGCGTATCAGACCACCTACAGCAGATGGGCGAAAAAGGATCCTGCCGCAGCCGCCAAAAGCGCCCTGCAAATGCCGGACAGCGGATTGCGCGAACAATCGCTGCAGACGGTCGCCTCCGAATGGGTGAAGAGCGATCCGTCGGCGGCATTTGCCTGGCTTCAGCAGTTCCCGGAAGGTCCCACTCAAAGAAACATGCTTTCAGGCATGATGAGCTCCTGGGTGAAAAGCGACGCCTCCACGGCTGCGGCTTTCGTGTCTTCGATGCCTTCGGGCCGCGTCAAGAACGAGGCTATTGGGTTGGTGGCCAATTACTGGTCGCGAAGCGATTTAGAGAACGCGGCGGACTGGGCTCGGAGCCTGCCCGTGGGGGCTGGCCAGCGCGAAGCCGTTCGGCGGGTGGCCTATCAGATGGCCTCGAGCAGCCCGGCAGCGGCGGCCGAGTTGGCGGATTCCCTCCCGCCGGGCGCGACCCGTTCTGAGCTGCTCAGCACTGTGGCTGCCCGTTGGGTGGAACGGGATGCCAACGCCGCGATCCAATGGATGCAGCAATTGCCGGACGGCAAAGACCGGCAGGTGGCGCTCAGCCAACTGAGCTACCGCTGGATGCAGACCGATCCGCAGTCGGCCATGAATTATCTCCAAAGCTACCCGGAGACGTTTCGCTCCGACCTTCTGAACCGGGTGGCCAGCCGCTGGG
>JBBQYD010000571.1:0-3555 GCA_038209025.1 Verrucomicrobiota bacterium
ACACGGGCTGCTGCAAAGAGATGGTGAGCACGGGGGCGCCGAGGGGCAGCATCGCGCCGGGTTCCTGCGCCCGGGTCAGCACCACGCCCGCGGCTGGCGCTTTCAACTCCGCATCCTGAATGCGTAACTGGGCGCCCGCCAGGGCGGCTTTGGCACGCTCCAGCTCCGCCCGGCCCTGGGCGATCTCCTCCGCGCGCGACCCGGCTTCCAGCAGCTTGAGTTGTTCCCTGGCGGAATTATGCCGCGCCTCCGCCTCCCGGTAACTGGCTTCGGCATCATCGCGTTCCTGTTGCGAAACGGTGCGGTTTTTTAGCAGCTCCTCCTGGCGCTGGTAAATCCGCTCCGCGTTCGCCAGGCTCACGGCCCGTTCGCTCACCACCGCGCGGGCCTGGGCGATTTCCTGCGGGCGCGGGCCGGCTTCGAGCATTTGCAGGCGGGCGCTCGCGGCTTCGACCAGCGCCCTGGCTTGGTCCGCCTCCCGCTGGAATGGCTCGGGGTCCAGGCGGGACACGACCTCATTGGGCAGCACGGGGTCGCCTTCATCCTTGAGCACCGCCGCCAAACGGCCCGCCACCCGAAAGCCCAGACTCACCTCGCGGATATCGACATTGCCGTAAAGGGTCTTCAGGGGTTTATCGTTCTGATGGGTCCCGCAGCCCGTCCCGGCGATCAACCCCGCCAGCAGCAGGGCGGCAAATAAGCTATTCCTCATAATGGATCGGGCTAACGCGTGCCCAATGCACCATTTGCCCAATCCCGCATGTAGCCTGATTTGCGAAGAATTGCGAACCGAAAATGGGACTGCGCTGGCGTTCCCGCCGTCCATCAGGGCAGCCACAGCCGAAAGGATGACCGTCCGGTCTTCATGGGCCGACGCTTGCATCCGCCACCGCCTAACGCTTTGGCGCCCGCGTTTTGTCGCGCGTTGCCTCGATCCACATCGCGTCGTTGATGTACGCGCTCGCAAAGGCGTAGGGCATCAGCCCATCCCGGCCGCCGTTGCTCGTGTTCCGGAAAATGAACACGCCGGCCCCCGGCTGCGATTCGTCCCCTTTGTAGCCCACGAGCAAAACACTGTGCCCATCAAAAACGGCTTCCGGGCCGCACATTTGCAGCACGTCTCCCTGCCAGCTCTCGCGCTTCGGCCAGCGGAGCCCGGCGCATACCGGCCAGCCCTGGCTGAGGGTCCGCCTGATGTCGAGCAGGTGTGACGCCGCCAGCCCGGTGGTCACATCCCAGCGCTTGATCCAGTGCCGGCTCAAGCCTCGTTGGAGGCGGGCTTTTGCCGAGAGCAGCACCTGTGGCGAGGGCGTGTCCGCCGGTTGGAACCCCGCCCGATACGGCATCTCGTCCTCCGTGCAGATGCCGTAGGCCTCAAATCCCTCCCACATTTCGGAGAAGAATCCGCCATCATTCGCGCTGCCGCCGGCCTGATTTGCGGCCCAGTTGAGAAACTCAACACTCAACCGCTCCGCTTTCGGTTCCCTGCCCAGGGCAAACTCCAGCGCCGCCACCACCGTGAACACTGAGCAGGTCCCGCGAGCACCTTGTTTCCGACGTTCCAGCCCGAGTTTATCGAAAACCGGCCTGAGATCGGCGGCGGCCGGAAGCGCGGAGCTTTCCTCCGCCGGCGCCTGCCGCGGCCGCCCTGGAGGATCGGCCGCCCCGGCCGAGCACGCGATGAATAAGGCGCCCGCCAGGGAGAAGCACCCCGTGAAACCAGCCGGCGTTGGCCTGAGCGGCTTGACCGGGGTCGTGCGCGGAACGGTGCGTTGCATGGGCAGGTTCAGGGTGGCGCATGCCGCGCGCAACCCGGGGCCGGTGGCCCGGAGCGGCCAACGCCTAGCGGATGGCGTCCATGAGCCCGCGGAAATATCCGATCGACTCCGCCACGCCGAGGAGCGGGTTGTCCATGTCCTTCTCGTATTCGAGGCTGCACACGCCGGGGTACTTGACCTTGCGCAGCACGCGGACAAAAGCCGGCATGTCAATGACCCCGCGGGGCATCTCGATGCCGCGGCCTTTCTTGTCGGCCGCCGTCACGTTCTTGATGTGAATATCATGGACGCGATCGGCAAAATCCGCCATCGCCTTGACGGGGTCCTTCCCGTCTCGCAACTGGTGGCCGATGTCGAGGCAGAGTCCGATCCGCTTATCCAGGCCATTGATCATTTCCATGATGCTTTCGGCGCTGGGAAAGAGTTCCGGCATGTCGGGCCCGTGATTGTGGATGGCGTACTTGATGTCGTGCTCCTGGACCTTCTGATTGACCAGTTTCAGGAGTTCGGGAGACGCGGTTCGTTTCTTATCGACCATCTTGAAAGGCACCCCAACGAGAATTTTCACTCCCACGCGTTTGGCGTAGGCGAACGCATCGGTCACTTCTTGCTCGGTGCCCATGTAGATGGGACCCACGCCATACCCGGTGACGCCGAAGCTCTGGCATTTGGCGTGAAAGGCGGCGATCTCTTCATCCGTGCTTTTGAGGGGAAGGTGGAAATCCTTGATGCAGAGGTAATGGACATCCACCTTCTTCACCATTTCCAGGGCCTCGTCCAGCTTGAACTTGTTGAAGGTGAAGCCGGCGATGCCGAGTCGAAAGCTGTCCTGCTGGCCGGCAGGGGCGGCCTGCTGGGCGCGAGCGGTGCCGGTGGATAGTGCCTGAGCCCCGATGGCGCCTGCCACCGCGACCCCTGCCTGTTTCAGAAAGGAGCGTCGTGCTATCATGGTGCGATTTTCTTGGTTCACATCTAGCGGTGTATGCTGGGGACGCCGGAAAGTCAAATCGACAAATTTGCCGGCGAACGGCCGGGAGCGGCCGCCGGCCCCGCCCTCACGTGACACCTGTTCCGGCCCGCATTGGGCCAGCAAACGCCATTCCTGGAGCCGACGCCTCCGGCAGAAGCGGAATTTCACGCCAGACGCCAGGATGACTGAGAATGCACCGGAGGACGCCGCCCGGGGCCATTACCGTTTTGCCTTGCCTGCGGTACTCCATGCGCGTAGCGTTGCACCATGTTCAGGGCAAATACGCGCTTAGGCCGCATTCTCTCCGTGTAAATAGGTTCGTTCGGCGGCGTCAGTGCGTCTCACGATACTCGCCACACAACTATGGAAATGAAAGTCGAGTGCAGCAATTGCGGGCAGCACGTTCTGCTGAATGATTTTTCTGTGGGTCAGGCGTTCGCCTGCCCGAGTTGCGGCCATACCATCACCGCCGGGCCAACCGCTTCGAGCGCCGCACCGCCAGCGTCTCGCCCCGTTCCCACGCGGGATCTACAGACCAACATCAAGCAGGGCGCGGCGGTTGGCGGCTGGGTTTGCTTTGGCTTGGCGAGCATCATCATGTTTATCCCCATCCCCACATGGTTCATTTACGCGCCGCTTTATCTCGCTTCGTTCATTCTCAGCATCGTCGCCATGTCGCAGCGGCGCATTGCGAGCGGGGTTACGTTGCTTTTAGCAAACGTCATCGGAGCTCCAGTCCTTTTCATTATCGCACTCGCCATTGGCGTCGCCACTGGCGAGAGCGATAATGAAAAGGACTGGAGCACC
>JBBQYD010000572.1:0-3553 GCA_038209025.1 Verrucomicrobiota bacterium
GCTAACATTCGCCTCGACCGCTCATTCAAATGAGGCCACAGTTGACGGAGCTTTTTCTTGAGGTCCCGCAGCGCAACCATATGTCTCCCTGAGTATCATGGTTCCGCTCATCTGTAAATGTTATTTATTGACGGCACCTTATGAATGCCGCGTAAGCACGCCGCCACGGCCACGCCGGAGGATTGAAGCACTTCCATGAAATCCTCGGCTCCCGTTTCGAGAAGGGGTTTGTTGCGGATGAGGTCCAATGATCGGTGGCGAGTTTTGCGCCGCCGCATGGCCTGGGTCTGGGGCTGACCGCGGGAGCAATATTCTTCCACGACAACCTGCCAGGTACGCTCGGAGAGCTTGGGATTGTAGGCTGAGAAATAGGCGCGTCCCAAGGCCAGCGCCAGTGCGGGTTTGCCGGCAGCCTCGTTTTTGGCCCGCACGATTTCTTTGGCCACATTCGGATCGGTGGTTCGAAGGCTGGTACGCCGTCCTGTTTCGGCCTCCAAGAGGTAGAACATTTGACTGCGTTTGCAGAGCCAGAACTTGTTTTTCATGTCGCTTATCAGGTTAAGCGACCCGAGTGCTGCCGGGTTAGCGAGTAGTAGCCGAGTAGTGCGCGAGCATCGGAGGAGCAAGCGCCAGTAGCGCTTTGCTGAGGTCTTTACTGCACACTTTACTGCACACTTCGGGCTAAAATGGCGGTTTTTTGCCTTCTGCCGCAGGAGCAGTCGTTGTCCTCCAACGACTTGAGAAATGGCTCCAGAGGTAGGGCTCGAACCTACAACATTCCGGTTAACAGCCGGACGCTCTACCATTGAGCTACTCTGGATCCCGAATTGGATGCGTAATTTACTGAGCCTCAGGGCCACCGTCAACCGGAAACTCGTAAGGGTTCGCCAAATTCATTTGCCCGCAATCGAGGCCTGCCGCAATGCGAAATGCCTG
Organism: Verrucomicrobiota bacterium; assembly: GCA_038209025.1. Taxonomy (GTDB): domain Bacteria; phylum Verrucomicrobiota; class Verrucomicrobiia; order Limisphaerales; family UBA8199; genus JBBQYD01. Next base: position 937 of record JBBQYD010000572.1, read on the forward strand.
GTTTTGCCGCTGGTGGTTTTTGGCAACTCGCTCACAAACTCGATTTCCCGAGGGTATTTGTAAGCCGCCACCAGGCTCTTGCAGTGTTGCTGCAACTCGCTTTTCAGTCCGTCTGAATTCTTCACGCCAGCCTGCAAAACAACATAGGCCTTCACGATCTGACCGCGCAGGGCATCCGGCTTGCCCACCACCGCGGCTTCGAGCACTGAATCATGCTCCAACAGGGCGCTTTCGACTTCAAAAGGGCCGATGCGATAGCCGGAGCTTTTGATGACGTCGTCCTTGCGTCCGACAAACCAGAAGTAACCCTCACGATCGCGAATGGCACGGTCACCGGTCAGGTAAAAATCGCCTTTGAACTTGTGCGCGGTCTCCTGCGGGTTAAGCCAGTATTCTTTGAACAAGCCCACCGGGCGGGCCGGCTGAACCCGAAGGGCCACCTCCCCCTCCTGCTCCGGTTCGACTTCCCGAAGGTGCTCGTCAACAAGGCAAACGCCCATGCCGGGAGTGGCACGGCCCATGGAACCTGGGCGGACCGGGTAGCCGAGCGAACGATAATTGCCCACCAGCACCACGGTTTCCGTTTGCCCATACCCTTCGTGCAGGGTCAAACCGGTGGCCCCGCGCCAAATGGTCAACACTTCGGGGTTCAACGGCTCGCCCGCGCTGACACAGTGCCTCAAGAACCTCGATCCGAAGCCGGAAAGATCCTGTCGGACGATCAGTCGCAAAGCCGTGGGCGGAGCGCACCAGGAGGTGATGGGGAAACTTTCCAGCGTGCGCAAGGTAAGCTGCGGATCGAACTTGCCCGGAATATCCATGGCAAAGACGCAGGCTCCGGCGTGCCACGGACCGTAGAAGCTGGACCATGCCGCTTTGCCCCACCCCAGGTCAGAAATATTCCAATGAATATCTTCAGGCTTGAGATCCAGCCAAAGTCGGCCGGTCAAATGGTGGCCGAGACCGCAACTGGCCTGAGTGTGCAGCACCATCTTCGGATCCCCGGTGGTGGCGCTGGTAAAGAAGAGGACTCCCGGATCATCGCTGGCCAGAATGGGAGGGGTAAACGACTCGGAAGCCCGGCGAACGCCGGAGTCGAAGGGTTGCCAGCCATCCTGGTCGCCGTGGGCTAGGATGCGAATTCCCCTGAACCCCTCGGCTTTGGCCACACCGTCCGGGTTGGTGATGATCGCCGCTATGCGGGCGGTCTCCAGACGGTAAGCTACGTCGCGAGCCGTCAGCAGTAACGTGGCGGGCACGGGCACCGCGCCCATGCGGATGAGGCCGAGCATGGCGCTCCACCATTGCGGAATTCGCGGTAGCATCACCAGCACCCGATCACCGCGTTTGATGCCGCAGGCGGCAAAAAAGTTGGCGGCTCGGCGGCTCAAGGCCGCCATTTGCTGGAAACTGAACCTGCGCTCTGACCCGGAGGTGGCATCGACATGCCACAAGGCGGTCCCGTCGGGTCTTTGAGCCACCCAACGATCGAAAACATCCGAGGCAAAGTTGAAATGCACAGGCGCTTTCAACCCGGACCAATCCGCGTTTTCACTCATAGCAGGACTGAGCGGGGCCGGACGTGCTATCTATTTGTCCCACTTGTTGTCGCGGATGATCTTTTCGAGGTCCGCTTTTAAGGGCAGGCGGGCGGGCAGGAACCCGAATTTGGTGGTGTATTGTATCGCGCCGTTCACCGAAAGGATTTCGTCCTTCCGGGCCGTGATTTGGTCAGGGCCAAGCGCCTTGAGGCTGGCGGCATACTTGCCGGCCAAAGCCTCGGCCTCAGCGGCGGCTTCCTGATTCTTCTCGTACGAAAGGGATTCCATCAGGCGCAGCAGGCGATCGCGTGACTGTGAAGGGGCGCTCAGCTTGGCGGCGTCGGCGCGGAATTGGGCGGCGGTTTCCTTCCGCTTGGCCATGGTGGCCTCTTCGGTTACAAACCCGCCATCAAACCCGCCATCGATCGGCCGGGGCGGCAACGGACGATACCAGATGTTGCGAAACCTCACGGGATTACGATGGTCCTGCAGCCTGAGCGGACCTTTTTCCGGAAACGGTCCCGGAGTAGTCCGTTTCATGTGGCCGGTCGGACCTTCCAACGGGGCGGCATCCTGGGTTAGAACGCCGTTTACAAAAACGGTCACGCGGCCGGGGTCGAGCATTTTGCCATCCCTGTAGATCGGGCGGCGAAAAACAATGTCATAAACCTGAAACTGGCCTGGCGGGTGCAGCGGGTTGGCCATCGGTGGGTTCACCCCGTAAATGGCGGAAGCGGTGCCGTCCGCGTAGGTGGGATTGTTATAGCAATCCAGAACCTGGATTTCACATAGGCCCATCAGGAAAATCCCACTGTTGCCGCGGCCCTGGCTGCTGCCTTTCACCTCGGTGGGCGCGGCCCACTCCACGTGCAACTGGCAGTCACCGAATTCTTCCCGGGTTTGAATGTCACCGGTGGAAGACACCACTTCCGTGTAGCCATCTTTGACGAGCCACTGGGCCTTCCCGCCATCTTTGACAGAAACCCACTTGGACAGATCCTTGCCGTCAAAGAGCACCACAGCATCGCTCGGAGGTTGGCCGGGTTGCTCGGCGGTGCTGAAGGTGCCTGGCACCA
>JBBQYD010000573.1:0-3551 GCA_038209025.1 Verrucomicrobiota bacterium
TGGGGGAGTGAGTGACGGGAGCAGGCCCCCCAAACAGCGCACTCCAGCCCTTGGAATGGCTGGTTGTTCCGGCTCCCGCTTGGTTATTGTCCGGCTGAGTTTCCTCCAGGCGGCGAACGCCCCGGCCAAGATGCCGGTCAACTCGAGAAACCGATTTGTGGACGCTACTGTATTTGAGCAAGCGAGACCATGGCGCGGCAGCCCACGCTATTCGCGTGCGGCCTCGAACATGGCCACAATGTTCTCGGGCGGGACGTCCGCCATGATATTGTGGACTTGCTGAAAGACGAATCCGCCGCCAGGCCGCCATACGGAAACGAGTTGCCGCACGTTTTCTCGCACCTGGTCCGGCGTGCCGCCCGTTAACACTTCACGGGTATCGCAACCGCCTCCCCAAAAAGTGAGTTGCCCGCCGAAGTCACGTTTCAGCCCGCGGGGGTCCATGCCCCGGCAGGTGATCTGCACGGGGTTGATAGTGTCCAGCCCGGCTTCAATCAAGCCGGGCAGCAACTCGCGCACGCCCCCGCAACAGTGGAGCATGATCTTAAGATGTGGCATCAGCTCTTTCACCAGTTGCCACATGCGTCGCTGGCGCGGCTGAAAGAACTCCCGGTACATGCCGGTGGACATCTGCGGGCCTGACTGCATCCCCAGGTCGTCTCCGAACAGAATGACATCGAGGTGGGGGCCAGCGGCGCGCAGGAACTGCTCCAGGTTCCGAAGATGAATCTCCAATAACAGGTCAAGGAACCGGTGAGCGCGGTCGGGTTCAGCGGCGAGGAGCATCAGGAAGTTATCATTCCGGTAAAGCATTTGACCCAGTTCCAGCAAATTGCCGCCGAACAGCCCGATGATGGCGCGGTTCGTCCTCTGGCGCAGGGCGCGGGCGCCTTCCTCCAGCAAGACCGCGCCTCCGGGTCCGGAGACGAGCGGGCCCGGGGGAGATGCCGCCACACACCACATGCACCGGTCGAGGGCTCCCTGCAGATCGTCGAACTGAGTGGCGTCGGCGAATGGCCAAAAGGTTTGCTCAAAGAACCAGACGCCGCGCGGCATTCGCCCGAGCACGCCCGCCGAGTAGCGCAACACCCAATCCTGCCCGTCTCGCTCGGGTTTTGCCCACACCGGCATCAGACAGGGGCTGCCATCGGGCAATTCCCATTCTGTCCAGTAGCGGTCCTCCAGGGCGAACCCGCGGCCCAGTTCGATCGTATCGACCTGGAATAGATCAAGCACGTCCTCGTCCACAATCGCCAGTTGCTGGATCGGATCGTAAACCCGTATGGCGCGCTGAGGCAGCCCGAGGTGTTCACGCAGCCGCCGGTAGGCCATCGCCGCGATGCCGGACGAACGGTGTCCGGAAAAGTCGATGGGAATGCGATCGGTTTCGCGGTGATTCAGGGCTGCGATTACCCGCTCTCGTGAGGTCATAAAGTATTTGTTGGCTCCGCCTATGAGAACATGGCCCCGGTAAAGGTGTCAAGCAGGCGGGGAATCGTCCGCGGGCCGGCGCCGCTGGTCCCAGGCCCGGGGTCTTCAACGTTTGAGGTTTTCAAGCACCTGCCGGTCCGCCAGCAGACGTTCCCGGAGACGTTCGTAGGAGATGCGTTGCACCGCCACTTGCTCATCAATGGCCTGGGCGGCGGCGGTTGCCGCGGATTGCCCCAGGACCATGAACACCGGTTCCATCCGGATCGAACCATAGGCAATGTGCGACGCCGAGACGCATACTGGCACCAGCAGGTTTTGGCACTCGGCGGCTCGCGGCAGGATCGCCCCGTAACTAATAGGGTAGGGCTGCTTTACCCCGACCTCCACGTCCCCCTCATTGCGGACCTTGCCATTGGCATCCAAATGGCGCTGGGTATTGTGAGAATCCATGCCGTAGGCAGCCATGCCGACAGGGTTGGAAGCCACCTCGCGTCGCTGGCAATGATGCTGGGTCATGACCGTTTCACCGATCATCCGCCGTGCTTCGCGGATGTAGAGTTGTTCCTGCCATCCGCCGGTTTCCACAAACTCATCCCGGCACAGGCCCCACGGCGCAAGTTGCCGGCGAATGGCTTCAGGCACCCGCGGATGGTTGGCCAGCGTCCACATCAACCCTTGCTGATAGTGTTTGTGGAGGGCCACAATTTGCGCCCGTTTCCCGTCGCTCGCCTCCGGGTATTTGTAGTTCTGGCCGATGAAGTCGGTGCTGAACCCAAGCCGGTTGTTGATATCCGTCTTCCGGTTCGGCATCAGGGAGTGAATCCACGGCACACCGGTTTCGCCGCTTTCAAAGTTGCGAAAGAGCAGTTCATAATCCGATTCACGGTAACCTGCCGGTTTTTTGATTGGCAAGCGGTTCTCCGGTTGGTCGGTCAGGCAAAGACGAAAGCAATAAGCCTGCACCCGGTGGTCGCCGCTGCCTTCCGCTCCCGGTCCATCCGGGTCAATGCCCGGGAGCAACCCGCTTGCCGGGTCACCGCGGCGAACGTAAGGGTCCACACCCGGTTGAAACTGGTGAAACCTGGCTTGCGCCGTTTGCACGCCATTCAAGGTTTCGCCATATTGAGCGTTGGCTTCGCGCCCCACGGTGTAGCTCACTCCGGCAAGCGCCATCAGGTCACCCTCGTAGGTGGTGTCGATAAACATGCGACCGCGGAACACCCGTCCGGATTTCATCCGGATCGCGGCAATCTTGCCAGCGGCTGAAGCGATGACGCCGCGCTGGCGGTCGAGGCGTTCCCCATAGATCACCGGGACCTTATGTTCCCGGACCAGGTCGTTTAAGATGCTCAGCGCCACCGAGGGTTCAAACGTCCACATGGAATCCTCACTGCCGGCATTCCGATTTTGACCGCCGCCGCGGTATTTTTCCCAGGTTTCATAGCGCCAGGACTCGGCTTTATCATAATGCCGGCGCACCCGCTGATAAAACTCCCGAGCGATTCCGCCAATCGCCTGTTTGTTGCCGATATCGGTCTGGCCAAGGCCGCCAGTGGTAAGCCCGCCGAGCCGGCGGGTTGGTTCGATGAGCACAACTGTTTTGCCCATGCGCGCGGCCTGCACCGCAGCGGCTACCCCACCCGCCGTCCCGCCATAGACAACGATATCCACTTCCCGTTCGGCGGACGTGCGCGGACGTGAAGCGCACCCCGCCAGCAAAAGAATGGCGAGGAATTTGAAAAGCGCGGCGCGCAGGCTGGTGCGGTTCGCAAATATGGATGCCAAGGTGTTCACTTTTGATTGTCGTTTCAGTTTGATTGAATGCTGACCAACGGATCTTCAGATGGCACGTCATTCATGACGAGCGAATGCCAAATACACAATTACGCCGCCATGCAAGACGAGTGGATCATACCTGCCACTTCGCCATTCTCGGCGACTCATTTTGCCACAATATCCGTTGGGGGCAATTCTTGCGTTAGGATTTACCGGTGCGGCACGGATCCCGCAGGGGAAGATTACCCGGGTTGCAGGTCCGGTCCTGGCGCCGGATCTCCATGTCACGCTGGGCATGCGGGAGAGGGTTTCCCAGGCCGGTCGCGGGCGGGATGGCGTCCGGC
>JBBQYD010000574.1:0-3539 GCA_038209025.1 Verrucomicrobiota bacterium
CTGCGCATGTGGCTTCGCCCGGCACCCCAGATGCGTGTGTCACCGGAGGATTCCGTAGTTCTGGAGCTGCCGCTGTCGATTGTCGCCCCGCTTTTCCTCGCCCGCCGGGGTGAGTTGAACGGGCATCGCCCCAAAGTGGCGGTGGATAAAGATATCCCGAACCTCTTCTTTGGGTTCCCGCAACCGGAGCCCGAAAACAAACCCACGACCACCCAGGACACCAATTTCTACGTGTGGGAAGATGCTGTCGATCAGGTCAAAACAGATTCAAAGCAGAGCGCCGCCTCACCAGGAACGCGGTTTGTCTCCAAATATGCGACGCCCAATGAAGTCGTGTCGCGAGCCGCCTCCTTGGAGGGCGTGGCCGGCGCCCTCATCGCGCTCCCCGATGGGCTGATGGTTGCCAACCGTCTCCCCGCTGACCTGAACGGCGACACGTTGTCCGCGTTTCTCCCGCAAATCTTCGCCAAGGTCAGCCAATGCACGCGCGAATTGCGCATGGGTGAACTGAACAACTTGAACTTCACCGTCGGCAACGTGCCGTGGAAAATTTTCCGGGTGAACGCAATATTCTTCGCAGCCTTCGGCAGATTGGGCACCCCCCTGCCCACGGCTCAACTCGCGGCTTTGGCCGCTGAACTCGATCACAAACCCAAATAACGTTATGGCAATCATCAATCAGGCAACCAGGGAACTGCAGGTCAAAATCGTTTACTATGGCCCGGCGATGGGCGGAAAAACCACCAACCTCGTCCAGGTGCATGACCACGTACAGACCGCGTCCGGCAACAAGGGGAAACTCGTATCCCTGGCAACCAGTTCGGATCGCACGCTCTTTTTCGATTTCCTGCCCATCGAAGCCATGTCCATCAAAGGCTTCAAGACCAAGTTTCAGCTTTACACCGTGCCCGGCCAGGTAATCTACAACACAACCCGTCAACTCGTCCTCCGCGGGGTGGATGGCATCGTTTTTGTTGCCGACTCGCAATACGAAAAAATGGCCGAGAACGTTGAGAGCTTCGCCAATCTCGAAGAGAACTTGAAAGCGTTGAAGTTGAACCTGCCTGACATTCCGTATGTGCTGCAGTATAACAAGCGGGACTTGCCCAACGCAGCCCCCCTGGAATACATGGAATTCCTGCTCAACAACCGGGAGCTCCAGGCCCCGTCCTTTGCGTCCACCGCTCACAAATGCGAGGGGGTTTTTGAAACCCTCAACATGATCACGCGGATGCTGCTCCACAAGTTCATCAGCCACGGAACACCCCAATACGCCTGATTTCTATGGGCACACTGCCGCAACTAACCGCGGAAGACATCCACCAACTCGATGAGGAGTTGCGGCTGTTGCTGGCTCATTCCGAGGCATCCACCGCGCTGATCATCGACAAAGGTGGCTTCCTAATTACGAGTGCGGGTGACAATGCCACATTTGACCTCACCACCATTGCGGCGCTCGCCTCCGGCGCGTTCCTGGCCACCCAAACCATTGCCAACCTCGTCCAGGAAACCAATTTCAGTTCCGTATATCAGCAAGGGGAGAGGCACAGCATCTTTGCGCTTTGTGTGGACGAGTTCTCCCTGTTAACCATCATTTTTCGCGCGGAAGCGGGAGTGGGATTGGTGAAGTACTTCGCCCTGAGCACCGCGCCGCGTATCGCGGAAATCATGCGCCTCGCGCATGACCGCGATCCTTCCGCCAATCTTGACCTTTCCGTGCTGAACTTTGCGGACACCTCCCACCTGTTCCAAAAGAAAACCTGAAACACCGCTGCTGGAATTGGGAGGGGTGGAAATTTGCCGCGAGAAACACGCCTCAAATACTACGAGCTCCGAAAGTCTTTCAGGAACGGCAACCCCTCCCGGTAACGCAGCAACTCGTTTATCTCGAGCTTCCCGCTTACCCATCCTGGCAAGGCTCCAGCATCCGAAACGATATCCCCCTGCGGGTTGATGAACACTGACCGGCCAGGATAGCGGTAAAGCGGGTCGGTGCCTGTTCGATTAACCCCCAGCACGTACGCCTGGTTCTCTATGGCGCGAGCCTGGAGCAGGCGCACCCAGTGCGTCGCCCGGGTTTCGGGCCAACTGGCAATGACGACAAACAACTCGGGCTGCTCTCCCAGAGCCAGAGGTGCGCGAAACAGTTCGGGAAAACGCAGATCATAACAGATCGCCAGCGCCACGCTCACCCCTTGCCACATGAACATCGCGGGATGCTCGCCAGCCCGGTAGTGCTTATCCTCTCCGCCGGGTGTGAATGGCCGCATTTTCGTGTACTCTGCGACCCGCTGTCCTTGGGGATTGAACACAATCGACCGGTTTCCCGGCTGTTCCGCTCCCTGCCGGGTAACGACGCCGGCCACCAGCCAAATATGGTTCTCGGTGGCGATTCTCCCGAGGAACTGCGTAGTAGGCCCCTCTGGAAGCTCAGCGACGGAATCAACATTCATGCTGAAACCGGTGGCGAACATTTCCGGCAGCGCCACCAGCGCGCCGGAAGGCGGACGCAATTCATGGACCATCCGCGTCACGGTCTGGTAGTTCCAGGCCTTGTCCTCCCACCGGATGTCGAATTGGCAGCCGAATACGTTCATGCTTAATCGTGACACCACAATGAGGGTTCCTCGGAACCATTTCAAACGATTAAGTGGGGAGCACTTGCGGCTTGCTCTGTTGCCGGTCAACAGAATACCACAAGGGATGTTGAAATTGTTGTTTGGTCTGCGCTCCAGCCCCGGCCAGGCGTTGCGGTTGTTTTGCATCATGCTGTGCTGCGGCAACTCCGGCCTGCAAGGCGAAGTTCAGTTCCGGCCGCGATACGCGGAGGTGCTGCCCGGCCTGGCCTACGCCCACCTGGTTATCACGAACCAACCGTGGTCGATCCACATCGCCAGATTGGACCGTACCCGGCCTGAATACGAAGTCCAGACCACCCTCGCAAAAGGCACAATCGTTGGCCTGAATTCGGTCACGGCACAAATGGAGGCGGCGGCGACCGCGCTACGGCAGCCCGTCGTGGCGGTGAACGGTGATTTTTTCGTTATGAGCCCAGGACCGTACCAGGGCGATCCCCAAGGGCTGCAAATCGTGAATGGCGAGCTGGTGAGCGCGCCATCGCGAGTCAGTTTTTGGACGGAAGGACGCACCCTGCATCTGGCGGAGGTAAAAAACAAAATGCACGCCAGATTTTCGTCAGGCCAAGTGCTGCCGCTGCGGCTGAATGAGGCGGTTCCCAACCAGGGGGCGGTGCTGTTCACCCCCAGCTTCGGCCCCTCTACCCGCACCACAAACCTGGTCGAACTGGTTCTTGAACCCGCACCGGGCAGCGCGTGGCTGCCCTTGCGCGCCGGCACCAGGTATCGTGCCCGAGTCGCCACCGTCAATCCATTTGGCAACACCGACCTCAAGCCGGGCGTCGTGGTGCTTACCATGTCCAGCAATGCCACAGCCCAGGTGAGCGGAGTGAAGGCCGGAGCCTATGTTGACCTCTCCACGGCCCTGTCCGCCAATCTCAGCCGGGCCCGATATGCCATGGG
>JBBQYD010000575.1:0-3533 GCA_038209025.1 Verrucomicrobiota bacterium
CGGCTGCCAAAAAGCAAATCGCGCGTGCAGGAAGCGGCGGACCCTCGTTGAGGCATCCTGGTTTAGGACGGCGTTCTTTGCGGGCGCCGGAGCACGAATGCGCCAGGCAGCGGTTCTTTCATCCCACCAAGGTTCTCGGGAACCTTGACGGAAGAGCCCCCTGCGGGTAAAGCAAGGTTGCTTTTCACCCCGTCCTGGCACAGCCTGCAACACCATGTGGAAAACGCTTTCGTTCGTTTCGTTGGCCGTAATGCTTGGGGGTGGCCTGCGCTTGAGTGCGGAGACCTTGCCTTCAACGGCTATCGAGAATTGCAGGTATCTCTCGCGTGCTGCGGCCCAGGCAGCCTGGCGTCCGATGGGTGGGACTGCGGGTGTGGAACTGATCAACATTCAAGGCCGGGCGGCCCTACGGATGCCCTGTCATTTTCGCGGAACGGCTGACGAACGAGCTTCGTGGGACCGCACGGTTGCCTTGGACCTGAGTTCGGCGCGTGGCGTGCGGCTCCAGGTTTGGTGTAAAGATCCGTCGCCAGTTTCCCATTTCAGCCTTTATTTCAAGAGCGGCCCCGGTTGGTACCACGTCACTTTCTACCCTGAATCCAACTCCCAATGGAATGAAATCACGCTGGACAAGACTGCCACGCAAATGGAGGGGGCGCCCGCCGGTTGGGGCAAAATTGACGCCATCCGGATTTCGGCGTGGCGCAGCGGCAAGGTGGATACGGAATTCTTTTTGGGCGGGATCAGCCGGATCGGGGAATTGGGGGTTGACGCTTCGGTGGCGGTTCTGCGCGCCGATTCGGCGGCGGGCAGTGCGGGTGATGGGGACGGCATCAAGCAATCCGCCGAACGCGTGTGCGCCAGCTTGAACGGGTTGGGCATCGGTTGCGCCCTGTTGAGCGACCTGGACGCAACGCCGGAGAAATTGAGGAACGCCAAAATGGTGGTGCTGCCCTACAACGCTTCCATGCCCGAACCGGTGGCTCGGATGCTGGTTGAGTACCTGGCGCAGGGCGGAAAACTAATGGCTTTTTACACCGTGCCGCCGTTACTGCGCGGTCCGCTGGGCATTCGGGGAGGCGATCATGTTCGAGCACCGACCCCTGGCGCTTTTGCCAAAATACGTTTCCTGGAGGGTGCGCTGACCGGCGCTCCCGCGGAGGTCGAGCAGCAATCATGGAATATCAATGCCTATGAGCCGGTGCCCGGAGCAGGACGAGTGTTGGCTGAATGGGCCGATGCGAGTGGTACGTCCTCCGGGCGCGCCGCGCTGATTGCGTCCAGCAATGGAGTGGTTATGACCCATATTCTATTGCCAGGCGACCTCGCCCGAAAGGACCGGATGATGCTGGCTTTGACGGGGTATCTGATCCCGGAAGTCTGGCCGGAGGCAGCCCGGGCGACCATTGGGAAAATCGGTGCGTTCAGCAACTACCAGACGTTTGAGGAAGCTGTTCGCGGCATCCTGGCTCAGGACCATGGCGCGAAAGTGACTGCGGCGGTGAACCAGGCCCGCGAGTTGCGCGCCGCCGCGCTGCGCGCCAGCGAGTCCGGCCGCCACTGGCAGGCCATGGATCAGGCCCGCGAGGCGGCAAAAAACCTTCAGGACGGTTTTTGTCTGGCGCAAAAACCGCTGCGCGGGGAGTTTCGCGCGTTTTGGTGTCACAGCGCGTTTGGTGTCCAGGGAATGAACTGGGATGCGGCGGTGAAACGGCTGGCCGATAACGGGTTCACGGCGGTATTGCCGAACATGCTCTGGGGTGGGGTGGCGTTCTACCCCAGCGGAGTGTTGCCAGTGGCGGCGAGCGTGGCCTCACGGGGCGACCAGGTTGCCGCCTGCCTTGAAGCGGGGAAGAAATACGGGGTGCAAGTGCATGTGTGGAAAGTGAATTGGAACCTGGGCACGGCGGCGCCCAAGGATTTTGTGGACCGGATGCGACGGGAAAATCGGCTGCAACGGGGCTTGGATGGAAACGAGGAGCCCTGGTTGTGTCCTTCCCACCCCGCGAACCAGGAACTGGAGGTCGCCTCCCTGGTGGAGGTGGTGCGGAAGTATCCAGTGGCCGGCATTCATTTCGATTACATCCGGTATCCCGACGGCAGCCATTGCTTCTGCGCTGGATGCCGGGAGCGGTTTGGGCGCGCGCAGGCGGGGTTGAAAACCTGGCCAAAGGACGTGCTGCCGGGGGGTGGTTTGCGCGAACAATGGCTGGAATGGCGGCGGAGCAATATTACGACAGTTGTGCGGGAGACCAGCACTCAGGCGCGGGCGGCGCGGCGCGGTATCAAGCTATCCGCAGCAGTGTTTCGGAACTGGCCGAGCGATCGGGATTCGGTGGGCCAGGATTGGAAGGTGTGGTGCGACCAGGGTTACCTGGATTTTGTGTGTCCGATGGATTACACCGAGAGCAACCGGGGCTTTGAGAATATGGTCAGGCAGCAGCGTGAGTGGGCCGGGCGGGTCCCGTGCTATCCGGGGATAGGGGTGAGCGCTTCCTCCTCCTCATTCGGGGTGGAAAAGGTCATCGAGCAGATTCTGATCACCCGGGAGCATCACACCCAGGGTTTCGTGATTTTTAACTATGCCGTGCCGGAGAGCAGGACGCTGCTGCCCTTGCTGGGATTGGGCATAACCCGGGAGCGGTAACGGCCGCTCGTGTTGATTGCCTGCCCGCACGTGCAAACGGAGCAAAATGCGTTATTGTAAACTTGGGTCCGGTAATTAGATGGAGATACGAGGGACGTCTGCCAGCCGAAGGCGGCCACCGGCGATTTTAATAACGACATGTCATTTCGAGACCTGCCAATCAAGCGCAAGATTACCGGGGTGATCTTTCTGACAACTGTTACGGTGGTGCTTTTGACGGTGGTGGCTTTTGTTATTCACGATTTCTTCAGTTACCGCAGGCTCATGATTGAGCATCTCGAGAGCACAGGCTCGCTGCTGGTGGAACGAAGCCGGGCAGCCCTCGAAAGCGGTCCGGCCGGTGGTGAGGTGCGCGTCCTGCAATTGTTGCGGGCGAACCCGAGGGTGCGGTCTGGCGCGCTTTATGATGCAAGCGGACGCTTGTTGGCGAGCTATTCCACCTCCTCCAACGTTCCGGTGCCGCCGGCCGGCCTGGGGGAAAAGGGAGCGCTTCTGTATAAGGGCGCAATGGTCTGGTATGAGCGGCTCACCGTGCCGGGCCGTGGCTCAGTGCTGCTTTATTTGGAATCCGACGCGCGCCCGCTCTACCAGCGAATGCAGCGATACACCTTGATTTCAGCCGCCATCCTGGCGCTGGCAATGCTGGCGGCAACGGTGATTGGAAACGCGTTGCAGGCGCGTATTTCGGGACCGATTCTGGCCTTGGTGGCCAGGGTGCGCGCCATGGCTGGCACCACGGTGCTCGCGGACTCGGCAAACCGGGACGAAGCGGCGTTGCTGACGGAAGCCTTTGACCAGATGATGGTGCGTCTCCGGGAATCGTCAGCGGCGCGGTCATTCATGGCGGCCATCGTGGCTTCGGCTGACTCGGCGATCATTGGGAAGA
>JBBQYD010000576.1:0-3526 GCA_038209025.1 Verrucomicrobiota bacterium
GGTCATACGCAAAGGGCTGCTCCACGTACCGGATCGCCGCAAATACTCCCGGCTCCTCCGCCTGCAGCCGGTCCAGTATCTCATTGACGTACGCCGGCTCTTTCACGGTGCAGTTGAAATCCGCGGAAAACCATTCCACCCCACAACCCAGCCCGAGCCGCCCCACCTGACACAGGCGTGCGTAGTCCCAGGCTGCGTCGTTGCCCCGGAGCTTGACCTTCAAGCATCGCAAGCCATCCCGCTCGATCCAGTCTTTCAGCAGGAGCGGATGCCCGTCTTGCGGCGCATCCGGCCCCAGGTCCGCCGGTCTCAGGGCATCCAGGCCACCCACGAGATGCCAGGCCAGGAGCTGCCTTGGCGGGTTCTGGTCCAGGAAATCTGCCGGGTATTTGCCCGCGAACGAGACGCCCGGAGCCGCGGGCTCGATGAAGCGCGCCAGGTCATGCTCCAGGAACCCGGCACCGTAGGTTTGGTAAACCGGAAGTTCGACCAGGTTGCCGAAGGCATCGTGCAAGGCGATGTCAAACGCCGCATTACAGACCAGCGCGGCCAGCCAGGGCATCGGCTCATACGGCTCGGACGCGAGGGACGCGCGCACCCTGGACTCGTTAAAACCAGCCAGGCAGGCGGGCAGCCGCCGCGCGATAAACTCGTGCCCGATCTCCAGTGGATGGCCCGGCAGGGAGAACGCCAGCCAATCAGCCGCCAGTTCCAGGCAAAAAGACTTGAGCAACTCATGCCGGGTGGCGTACGGCAGCGGGCTGGGCCAAACCCACTGCACGCTGAGGGGGGTCTCACCCCAGCCTTCGGCGCAACGCCCGGCCGCGTCTCTCACGCGCAGGCACACGCGGGCGCACGTGACCTCGGTCAGGGTTTCGGGACCGAACTTGAGGGGCACCCGCGTTTTGACCGGCAGGAACCATGCTTTCACCCCCAGCACACGGGCGATTTTTGGCCTCATGGCGGCTACTCCGGCAGCGGCTTGCCTCTGGTTTCAGGCGCCGCCCAGATGACCACCAACCCCAGCCCGTAGATGAGCGTAATGGCCGCGCCCGCCTGGGCGTAGCTGCCTTCGTAATACTTCAACAATTGCCCCATCTGCAACGCGCCAACCGCGGCAAAAATGCGGCCGGAATTGTAGCAGACCCCCTGCCCCGTCGCCCGCACACGCGTGGGAAACAGCTCCGGCAGATATAGCGGCAGCCAGCCGAAGAAGGCCGCCGTTGAGGCGCCCACCAGGAAAGCCATCACTTGGAAGACGGTGCCATACTCATGGACAAATCGGAACAGGTAACCGCAGCTCAGCAGGGAAGCCAGGCAAAGTATGAAGTAGGCTGGCCGGCGTCCCATGCGCCCGCCGATCCATGGACCCACGAAACACCCGATCACCGCGCCAATCGCAATGAGCATTTGGGTAAGCCCCTTGGCATTCTGCACCTGGCTCTTCGTGAGCTGGTCAGCCCACGCCGGCAGCCATTGCACCGAACCCCAGGTTCCAATCAGCACAATCGAGGCGAACAGAATCCCCAGGCTCGTGCTTTTCCAGAGATTCCTGGAAAAGATTTCCTTGAACGGATTGACGCCGCCAGCCTTTTTGACCGAAGTCTGCCAGCGTTCCGATTCCGGCACATACCGCACGATGAACAGGCAAAGCAACGCCGGGGCGGCTCCCGCCAGCATGACCCATCTCCAGGAGTCCCGCGTCACGTGAAACAAGGCCCCCAGCAAACCCAGCAACCCGAAGCCCACGTTGGCGGCCGCTCCGATGGCCCCCGCCAGCAGTGGCCGGTTCTTCTCCGGCCACGCCTCCATCACCAGCGCCACACCCAGCGACCATTCCCCACCCATCCCGACAGCCGCCAGAAACCGTAAAGCACCCAACTGCCCCGGAGTCTGCACAAAATAACACAGCCCGGTAAACAGCGAGTAGGCCAATATGCTCAGCATCATCGAACGCACCCGGCCTATGCGATCTCCCATCCAGCCAAACACCAACCCGCCCAGGGCGGCGCCCAGCAGAAATAACGCGGTGATCCCGCCCATCCAGGGGCCAATCAGCTTGTCGGACTCCACCCCAATCAAGTCCTGCAGCGCGGGCCGGGCCACGAGCGGAAAGACGCCTTGTTCAACGCCGTCAAACATCCATCCCAGGAACGCGGCCACCAACACCATCCACTGGGCGCGTGAGCGAGTTCGATTGGCGGGGGTTGTCTCGGAATCAGCAGTTTGCATCACAGAAAAAACGAGGTTGTGAGTTTCGCATGACGTGTTGTAAACGTGAGGACACGGTTGAGTCAAATATGTTCGTCTCACCGGCGGTAATTCTCGCTCGGCCGCCGCACGTGCTGGCCGGCTGCCCCCAAGGTGGCTCACCTACCCGATCCGGACCTGGGCGGGCCGCAAAACCAATGTCTCAGGTCCGATTGCATTTACTATTTCTTTGTCAGCAGATCGGACATTTCCAAGGCCAAATGCGCCTGTTTTGGGGCCAACCTCAGAAGGTCGGGAACTTGAGCACCTGAACTTCTTTCCGAAATACCAGGCGAATGAAGTTCTTGTCGAACCGAACGTCCAGCGGCGCGCGATCCTGGAAATGTTCCCAGACTTCCTTCCCGTTTTTTGGATTCAACCGGCGGATGCGAATGAACGGGGGCTTTTCAAAGCCGGTTTCAAAAGAGGTGCCCTCGATGTCCTCATCAATCGGCTCGTTGGACGCCATGGTGAAGATGTACTTGCCCGCCAGGCGGCTCACCACTCCCGCCGTATCATTGCGCCATAACACCTTGCCATCCGCAGGATTGACCTTCATCACCATGGCGCCGGGCATTTGAGTGATGTCGATCTGGCGTGAATATTTGATGCTCTCGTGACTGGCGGTGCTGGTGTTTACGTAGATCATGTCCTGATCATCGAAGAAGATGGAGAAGATACCCACGGAAGGCAGCCGCCACCGGGCACTCCCCCCGGCCAGGTCAAAAGCGCTGAGCACGCCCTCATCAAAAACATACAAGCTCCCCTTCCTTTCCACACAGGGGCCCTGTCCGGAGAACTCATCTTCCTCCTCACGGCTGGCGCCCACCACGTCGTAGTTCAGCGCCGCCTGCCACTTCTTTTTATGCGCCTTGTCGAGCACGACAATGGACTTGCTGGCCGCCAGGACATTCACGGTCTTTAAAGGATACAGCCGGGGCGGACCAATTACCTCGCCCGTCCATGATCCGGACGCCCCCGGCGACTGCACAGTCACCTCGTAGCGGCTCAGGTTCTCTATCACTTTATCCCCCCCGCGGGAGCGTTGCATTTCATTGAGAAGTTCGTTGGCAGCCTCCAGGCTTTGCGCCGCGGTGATGTTTCCGTCCAGCATGGATTTGGCCGGGGCGGCTTTCATCGCCGCCCGTTCCACCATGCGGGACTCCAGCAGTCTCACGGTAAGGACCCGTGCAAGAATTAATTCCGGTTTAGCCTCGGGAAGAGCGTGTAGTTCCAGGTGGGCAGAGTCGGGTGCTTGAGCAGGTCCAGTTGGGCC
>JBBQYD010000577.1:0-3522 GCA_038209025.1 Verrucomicrobiota bacterium
GCTGAAACTGCAGGCCAACATTGATCCCGCCACCCAGGCGGGGTCGGTCGCCGGTTACGGTCTCAGCGTTTCCCCGCTGGATTTTAGCATCACGGAAAACTTTGAGATGCGTTTCGACATGTGGCTTAACTACAACAACGGCAATGGGTCCACGCAGATTGGCGGCGCGGGCTTCGGGACCGCGGGATTGGCGGCGCAAAGGGCGATGCCGATTCCCGGGGTGGTGGACAGCGTATTCATCGGCGCCTCAACCGACGGCGGGACCGTGGCGGATTACCGGGTTTACGCTCCATTAAGGTACACTGGTCTGCAGGATAACAGCGGGGTTTACACCGCCGGTTCACGTGACAACACAGCCCAGTTTTACGTGACGAATTTTCCGGGAGGCGTTGCTCCGCCGGCCGCACAAACCAATCTTTTCCCCAGTCAGACGCCCGTTCGGACCGCGAATGGCTTGGTGGCCTTCAAGTGGCGGGATGTGTCGCTGAAAAAGGTGGCCAACATCATCACCTACCGGATTGATGGGGTGTTGATCGCCACGGTTGACGCCAGCACCAACGGGGCTCTTGGCGGAGCGAACATCCTGTTCAATCTCTATGACATTCAAGGCAATGCCTCCACCGACCCGCTGGCGACCAACTTGCTGTTTGCGTTATTTGACAATCTCCGCATCACCAACTTCCCGAGTGTGGTAACCGTCATGCCGACTGTGCCCGACGCCTCGGAGACGGGTCCCACGCCAGGCATGTTCACCGTCACTCGCAGCGAGCCGGGTCCGGCGGTCACCGTTTATTACACCATGAGCGGCACGGCCAAGGCTGGGGAGGACTACGTGGCGCTGGCGGGTTCGGTTACCCTGGCGGCTAACGAGATAAGCACCAATATTAGTGTGACCGTATTAGATGACAGCGTGGCGGAGTTTGCTGAGACCATCATCATGAGCATAGACGATGGCACGAACTACGTCGGTGCGGGCACGGCCACCATTAACATTGCGGACAACGACACGCCCACTCTTGATATTTCCGTGGTGCAGCCCACGATGTACGAGCGGCTGGCCCAGGATAGGGTTCGATTCCGACTCACCCGCCGGGGCAATCTTGACGCGCCGGCTTTTGACGTGAACCTGGCTTACTCCGGCAGCGCCGGGCCCACCCGGCATACGGCGACTTCGCCGGTAACCATGGCCCAGGGCGCCCTCACTGTGGATTTTGATGTCTCGCCGGTGAATGACAGTTTGCTCCAGGGGGATCAGACCATCATCTGCACGGTAGCCAACGGCACCGGTTATGTGCCTGGCACAAACACCCCCTCGGCCACGGCAACCATCATTGATGATGAATTGCCGGCTGAAAATCTCTTGTTCTCGGATAATTTCAATACCGACAGTTCAGCCAACTGGACGCTGCGCTACGCCTCCACCAATTCCGCCGATAACGACTATACGGCAACTTTTGCGTATAACTACGCCTTCTTCCCTTATGGGACCATTCCCCCGGCTCCACACTCGACCAGCGACAGCCTGGGGCTCTTCATTCAAGTTAATAAACTGGATAGCGATCCGCTAGCCGCGGCCCTGAACCTTTACCCCAAAAACCAGACCTTCACGGGCAACTTCGCTCTGCGGTTTGACATGTACCTGATTGCGCCTGGCACCGCCATTACCGAATATGCGCTGTTTGGCATCAATCATTCAGGCAATCAAACGAATTGGTTCCGCAACTCGGCCGGGGGCGTCCCTTCGGGGTGGAACTTTGACGGACTTTTCTACGGGGTCGAAACAGATGCCGCCGCGTTGGGTGACTACGCGCTCTACACCGCGCCCAGTGTCGCGACAAACAACCCTGCGACCCTGGCGAGCCGGACGGCCGCGACGCTCACCGACGTCTTGAAAGCCCCTCCTTACGGCTATGCCGGCGCGCCTGCCAATACCTCAAGTTCCGGCACCCCTGCCTGGGCCGACGTTGAAGTCAGCCAGATCGGCAGCGTGGTGACGCTGAAAATCAACAACACCCTGATTTTCAGTCACACCAATGCCACCGCCTTTACCAGTGGCAATATCATGCTCGGGGCCTGCGACGCCTATGATTCGGTCGGCACATTTGACGGAGGCGTGATCTATGACAACCTGCGCGTGATCAGGCTTGCCTCGACCTCCCGGCCCAGCATTACCGGCATTCGTATAGTGGCTGGCAACGTGGAAATTTCCTTTGCCGGCGAGAGTTCTGATCTTCCCGGGGCCTTTGGGCTGTGGGAAGCCACCACGGTGAATGGCACCTACACGGAGGTGAGTGCGGCCATGAGCGGCACTGCGGGTAGTTTCAAAGCCCTGCGCACACTCCCAGCCGCGCCGAGGTTCTTCCGCGTCAAACGGCTATAGAACCGCCGGTCCTGAACGGTCTTGGTCCCGGTGGACTTCGGTTCATCGGGACTTTTGCTCTCCGAAAGCGATGCTCCACCAGTTGAATGTCAATTGGGTGTGAGCACACCCAAACGCAACCGCTCACGCGGCGGCGGGGACGCGTTTTGCGCAAGCTGAGCGACTTGCCACAGTTCCCGCTGGACTGAATTGAGTAAAAGTTTATTAAATGGTTGTAAATCAGAACTTTAGGTTCTTGAATCCGTTGGCATGGCGGCTGCTAAAACTTCATCGAGGCAAATTTCAGGTTACAAAACGGCGCAGGAGTTGCGAATCAACTGCGAATGAGTTAATAGCTTTGCTTTATATTATGAATAAGAATACGAAAACTGTAAAAACCTCTGTCAAACGCGGGACGCGGGCTGCCGAGGCACCCAAAACCACATCCAGCTTACCAGCCCAGGCCGCCGTGACGGCCAGCCCCCCGGCTTCCGCGCCGCGCAAGAACCAGGTTGCCCTGGAGTTGGTGCGCCCCGGCGCGAGCCAGGTGGCGGTGGCGGGTTCCTTCAACTCCTGGAGTCCCGAGGGCACCCCGCTGAAACCTGTTGGTAGTGATCGTTGGGTGGGGAGCCTCGAGTTGGCGCCGGGCAGGCATGAATACCTGTTTGTCGTGGATGGCCAGTGGCTGACTGACCCGCATGCCGCGGAGGCCGTGCAGAATCCGTACGGCGGTCGCAATTCCGTATTGATCGTGAAAGCGTAATTTAGTTCAACCAAGGAACCGCGGGTGGGGCCGAAAAGCCCTCCCCGCAGTTCAGGGCTCAATCTCAAATAAAGTCTTCAACGCGCAAGAGCATCGCGTCGCCCCGCACCACGGGTGATTTGGTGATCTTGGCCAACGCGCTTTTCACCGTTCCATAAGGCGCGGCGTGCAACATGAGGATCAGCGGAACCATTTCTCCCTCGGGAACCTCGGGCTGGATCACCGAGGAAATGCCAATCCTGGCTTCTCCCAGGATTTTAGTGATTTTGGCCAGCGTCCCCGGAACGTCCCGCACTGTCAGCCGCACAAAATAGCGTGAAACCGTCTCTTCCACCGGCAGAACCGCTCCCATTTTTTCATGTGGCACAAAAGGCGGGATGCGGTTGCGGGTGCCCAGCTT
>JBBQYD010000578.1:0-3520 GCA_038209025.1 Verrucomicrobiota bacterium
GAGGCCGTGCAAGGCGCGTTTTTGAATCAGGGAGGAGTATTCGGCTTCCGAAAGATTGCGCATCCAGGGCGGGCGCCGGGTTCGGCCTTCCCACTCGGGTCGGCGGGACTGCGGATTGGCGGGGCGAACCTCGTTGGTGCCAGCGGGCGGGGGCGGGCGGGGCTCCGGCCGGGGTTCGAGGGAACCCGGGGGTGGTTCCCGGCGTTCGCTGGGCCGTCCGGGGCCGCGGCCCGCCTCCGGAGGCTGGCCAGGCTCGCGCAGGGCCTCCCGCGGGGCATTGGTCATGGATTGCATCGGCGGCAGCACCACGGTGGGGTTGGTCGCCCCTTCGCCGGTGAGGATGGCGCCCAGATCGACCGGGTTGACAATGGTCAGCGAGGTTCTGCCCCAACGTTCCCCCGCCTGGATGATATCCGCCTGGTTTAGATCGATGGGCCGTCCGGCGAAGGCTACCGGTTCGTTGGCGGCGTTGAGCAGCACGATGGAAATCAACTCGCTGGCTTTGACCAGTTCGTTAGTGCGGGCGTTGACCAACTCGTTCAACACGGGCTCCAACCGGTCTTGCAGGATCGTCCCGCGAAAACGCAACCCCCGGATGAACGCGCTCAGCGTGTTGGCGATGTCGATGGACCGGTTACGGAGGCTGGTTTGCGCGGTCTCACGCACCCGCAGGTGTTCGTGAGTCTGCCAGCCCGCGACCAGCAGCCACAGGGCGGCCAGCAGACCATAGACAACAACGCTGCGGCGGGTCAGTTCCATAGGCCGGGGGGCATCCATCAGTTCTGGGTTTTGCGCGACTTGGAGCGGGCTGGTTGTTTTTCGGGCTGGCTCTCCCCGGCCGCGGGATATTTATCAAGGAACTTGTTCAGCTCCTTTTCGGTGAAGTTCTTCTGCACCTCGGCGTTGGTTTTCTCGTGGTCGGATAAGGCGGCCATCTCATGCGGCGCCTGAATGATGTGCGGGGTGAGGAAGATGAGGAGTTCGGTGCTGGAATCGTTCTTGGCCTGGCGTTTGAACAGGTTCCCCAGGAGCGGGATATCGCCCAGCAGCGGAATCTTGCTGCTCGATTCGGCTTTGGAGTTTTGCATCAGCCCGCCGATAATGACGGTCTGGCCGTCGGGTGTCACGACCACCGTATCAGCGGAGCGGGAGTTGATCAACGGCGCGCTGGCCGCGCCAGCCCCGGTGGAAATCGGCACCCATTGGGTGCGATCCGCGACCAGTTCCGAAGTTTCCGGGGAAACAATCATCTCCACCATGCCCTCGTCCGTGATGAAAGGGGTGACCCGCAGGATGATGCCGACATCGGTGTAACTGACGGAGTTGATGGCGTTGCCGAAGTTGTCGAACCGGACATTGGTGATGAGCGGGACGGATTGGCCGACCGTGATGGTGGCGGGCTGGTTGTTGCGGGCGACGATGGAAGGGCGGGAAAGGACCCGGGCTTTGCCGGCCTGGGCGATGGCGCGCAAGGTGACCTGGTAATCCTGGGCAAATATCTGGTATAGCCCGGCCCCGGGCGGCACGTTGCCAAAGGCGGCTGTCGGCTGGCCAAAGACGTTGTTCAGCGGCGCGTTGGAGCTCACCGTGCTGGCGATGGACGACATGCCAAAGGCGTTGGCCACGGCGCCGGTGGTGGAATTGCCCAGGCTTTTAGCCCAGCCGCCTTCCAGGCCGATGTCGCTGCTGTTGTTGTGCTGGACTTCCAGGAAAACCACTTTGATCAGGACTTGCGGCTTGGGTTTGTCGAGGTTTGAAATGACTTTGGCAATTTCCGTGGCGGTATCGTCGTCCGAAATGACGATGATATTCCTGGTTTCGGAGTCCACCGAGATCGTGGCATCACCCACGCTGGCATTATTGGGATACTGGCGCGAGATGGTGTTGCGGTTCCGGTTGCCGCCGGATTGTCCCTGGAATTGGGCATGCGCCGGCAAAACGGCGCACAACCACAGAAGCGGGAGCGCGCGGCAGAAGGTTTTAAGGGAGATTGACATATTAAAGGTCCGCGGATTTGAGATTGGTTGGCTATTGGCCGAAGCTTCTCGCGCCGGTTGATGAATTGCGGGAACCGGTCCTGGAGTTATTGCTGTTGTTCTGAGTGGTCCGGCGGCTGCTCAGGGTGCTGGTCTGGTTCTGACGCCGGTTGTTGCTGGTGGTGTTTCGCTCAAACATTTCCTGAAGCACCTGCTGCACTTCCTCAGCGTCGGCGTTCTGCAACTGGTACACATGCACCGATTGTTTGCGGGCCGGATTGGCATCGAGTTCCTTCACGACATCCTGGATCTGAGGCATGAGATCTTTGGAGGCGGTGACCACCAGCGACGCGGTGCGCGGATCCGGGACCGCCAGGACTCGGGCGCGCTTTTTCACGCGCTGGGTTTGCCCGCCGGAGCTGCTCGAAGCCATGCCGGGCGGGCCCCCAAAACGGCTAAAGAACCGGCTGAACCCGCCGCCCTGCCCGCCGGATTGCGAGCTGGAACGGGTCTCGTCCGGAAACAGGCTGGTCAGCAAATCCGCCATCTCGGTGGGATCCGAATACTGGAGGCGGAAGACGTGGACATCCGTGGCGTCTTCAGCTCCCATGTCGATCGCCTGGATGATTTCGGCCACCCGGCGGATATTTGCCTGCGTGTCGGTGATGACGAGGGAGTTGCCCGCCTCGTTCGCGGTCATGGTCGTCTGGACCGATACCAGCGGCTGCAGATCTTTGATCAACTGCGTGACCTCCACGAATTTCACCGGGATGATCTGGGTTACAATTTCGTCGTTGCGCGGAATGCCGGCGGGGTCACTGCCCAGCTTCACGGGAATGCTGTGTATCTTGGCTTCGTCACGATTGACAATCGTGAGCGTGCGCTCGTTGCGAATGGCGGCGAGACCATTCTTCCGGAGCACGGAATTCAGGAGATCCAAGGCCTCTTCGCGGGTGACCGGGGTGTTGCTCCAGACATCCACGCGGCCGCGGGGAGTGGTTTCCAGGTTGATGATGAAGCCGGCCGCTTCGCTCAAGTAATTCAGCACCGTTTCCAGCGGCGCTCCCCGGAAGTTCAACCGAAGGAGGTTGGTATCGCCCAGGGAGTAGCCATTGGTCTGTTCGATTTGGGCCGGTGGGGGGCTTTCGGGTGTGGCCGGGTAGGCGTTGGTGGCGGCGGCCTCGGAGGTTGCCGCAGGCGTGATCGCCACCGGCGGGTTCGTGGTGCCGGCCGGGGATCCGGGAGCCGGAACGGGCGCTTCGGCGGCGATTCCCTGGCCGGTGGTCAACAGCACCAGGTTAAAAAGCAGTATTATGGTTTTCATCGGTTCAATTCCTGTTCTCGTCGTTGCATGAGTCTTCTCAAAACTTCGTCTTCGGTGCCGGGCGAGGCCGGGGCGGCCTGCGGGGTTGTGTTGTTCGCCGGACTGGCTGTTGGTTGTGCTGCCGGTGGCGTGACGCCGGTGGCGCCCGGAAACCCTGCTCCGCCGGGCGAGAACCCGGCTTCCGGGGATGGCATGGGGAAACCCTCCGGCCAACCGGGTG